>DATKEE010000249.1:0-8109 GCA_035544555.1 Candidatus Methylomirabilota bacterium | reverse complement strand
GACGGTCTCCTCGGACACTTCAATGGACACGCGGCAGGGGAATTGATCCTCGGCGCTGCGAACGGTGGTCTGACCGTTCAAGGCCAGCAACGCCTCGCGGCCCGCGTTGAAAACCTCGGGTGAAAAGGCGCGCATTTCGATTTCTGCGGAGGCGAAGTGCGGCACGCGATTGACCACCGTGCCGCCGGAGACGGTGCCGACGTTGAAAGTGAGATCATTCGCGTAGTTGGTCAAATCGGCGATCCGGCGGATGTTCTCGGAAATCTGGACCACGGCATTCGCGCCGCGGTGATGCTGGCTGCCCGCGTGGGCGCCCCGGCCTTCGACGCGGAGACGAAATGTGGCCCGTCCCTTTCGGGATGTCACCAGCGTGAATCTCTCGTCCAGTCGTCCCCCCGTCTCGAACACCAGCGCCCCCAGCGCGTCCCCGGGAAGCCGCTCGAGGCAGAGCTGGCCGAAATCGCGCGACAGCACCTCCTCGGACGAATTCAACAAGACCACCCAGGTGACGGAATCAAAGACGATGGGCGTAATCGATTTCAGGGCGGAGAGCAATTGATGAATCATCAACGTGCCGCCCTTGATATCGATGATGCCGGGCCCGTAAATCCGCTCCCCCTCCCGCCGCCAGTGGAAATCGTGGCTTGCCTCCTCCTCCGGGGAGAACACGGTGTCGAGATGCGAGATGAGGCCGATACGCCGTGGCGACCTGCCCGGCCGGGTCAGCACCACGTGATGACCAAACCCCGGCAGGACGGATGGAATGAATTCGGTCTGGAATCTGAGCGACTCGAACGCGCCGGCCGTGACGCGCCCGAGATGATCCACGCCGGCGCGGTTCGCGGTGAAGGAATTGATGGCGACCCATCGTTCCAGCAAGGCGAGCGCGTCGGGCAACTGCCGCCGGAAAAAGGCGGAAAGGGATTCCTGCAACTCCGGGAAGGAAATGTTCATCGCCACCGCGCGCATCATTCGTCGTCCGCGCGGCATTTCAAGTCCCAATCCTCCAATGGGGTCAGTCCTAAACATTGACACAAACCGCACTGCTCCAGGTTGTGCGGTATCGCCGGTCGGGGAGAAAACCGTCGTGTTGTTGTGTCAATGTTTAGGACTGACCCCTTTGGGGTTACTGCCGCGTGATGGCGTAGTGGTAGAAGTAGAGTTCCACGTCATCGAGTTCGTCGAGGTCCAGCACGGGCTGGCCGAGGTCGCTGGTTTGAATTCTCAATACCCAGCCGGAGGCGGCGACGCTGCGTTCCTTGAAGACTTCGATTTCCTGGACGGTGGGAGGGGTGCGCGGGTCGGCGTTGAGCTGCATGGTGACCGGGGAACTCAGCGCCTCATTGAACCGCCAGGTGCCGCTGGGCGCGTGGAAGAACCAGAATCGCGTGCTAAAGGCGGTCAGTTCATCCCGAATCCGGTCCGCGCGGTCCGGGTCCGGGATGCCGACGTCGAAGTTCCGGATGAAGCTGCTGCCGCCGTAACTCAGTTCCCCGGAAAGCTGCGAGCGGCCCAGGGTGTGGTCGCCCGGCAGATTGATTTTGAGCCAGTTGATCTTGTCGAGGAAAAGACCCCGGCTCAGCACCTGGCCCGTTGCGCTGAAACGGGGACCGCGGAAGAAGGTCCCGCCCGGAATTTCGCGCACGGTGCTGAATTCGAGCCGTATGGTTCCAGACGCATCCTGCATCTGTCGCAACCGGCTGCGGAAGGCCTCGATGGCGCCGACGGGTTCCCCGCTGATCGGATCGGCATACACCTGCGCCTCACCGACGCGATTGGTGAGTCGATACCCGAAGAAATCGTCCCGGACGGAGAACCAGTCGAAGTAGTCGTCCTTCGGCAGTTGAATCTGGCTTTCATAGGTGTCCATCGCGAGGGTCATCTGTTCCAGTTCCGCGGCATTGCGCAATTTGAACAGGGTGGAGGCGGACCATCGGCGGCCCGATCCGGACGGATACTCGAAGTTTCTGAAGGGCGTGTTCCATTTGTATTCGAGGGCGCGGACGAGGAAAAAGACCCACTTGCGGGCCTCCTCGAAGGCGAGGTTCGCGTCGGTCATGTTGCTTTGGGCCGTAAGCCGGTGAATGGGATCGGCGAAGTAGCGATAGGCCAGGCTTTGTTGCTGCCCGGCGAGTTTTTGTTCGAGGTCCTCCTTTTCGCGGTAGAGGGCGACGAGCCGGTTCATTTCCTGGCGCAGGAGCGCGGCGGCCTCCTGGGAATCCACCGCCAGTGTCTTCAGCCCAAGGGCCAGGGTTTTCACCGTGGCGTCGGACTCGATGCCGGTGATGGTGGCCTGTTCGAGCGCTGCGAGTTCCTCCTTTTGCCCCTCCCTTTCCGCCTTCATGACCTCGCCTCCGGCCTGGACGCCGGCGTTCAGGATGTATCCGAAGATCCGGCCGGTCAGCAGTTTCTCGGGGGACAGGGCATCGGCGAGAGCGTCGGCGCCGGCCTGCGTGGCGTTGATGTGGCCGATCTGCTCCGTCAGCCTGGACTGCCGGCTGCCGAAGTTCACCATCACGTTCGAAAGACTTTCCGCCTTGTTGAGTTCGATCCGAATCTGCTGGTTGAGATTGCCGATCTCGACCTGGTTGCGTTTGATCTGCAGGCGCGCGAGTTCGATGCTGCGGTATTGCAGGTCCAGTTCGCTGCCGGCGTTGTTCGTCGGATTGTCGCTGTAACGCGGGTCACTGGGGAAGACGCCCACAATGTCGCGGAGCCGGTCCGTGTAGGTGATCGAAGAATTGTTGAATTGCGCCGCCAACTGGTCCTGGAACCCGCGGTAGTCCGCGTAGGAAACAACAGCCTGCTGGAGTTCCTCCAGAGCATGACCCAGCGGATTGGAACCATCCTCGGGATCCAGGCGCGCCTTCAAGGCATCATACGAATCGAAGAAGTTCTGTGTCTGCCCGCTGAACTGCTGGACGTACATCATGAAGTCGTCGGCAAAGCCGAGCACATTGTCGCCGGACGAAAGGAGAGGTTGCAGGGACGCGAGGGCGTTGAGGCGTTGGCGCCAGCCGCCCATGGCCTCGGCCAGCCCGGAAGGATCTCCCTCCGGAGGCAGATCGTCGAACAGGTTTTTCAGAAGGTTGCCTTGAAGGAAGACCAGGCGCTGGGCATCGGCGATGACTTCCGCGGCGCGTGTGATGTCGTCGGGTTCACCGCGCGCGATCAGCAGCCGGGCGAGGGTTTCCGCGGCCCGGCCATGGTCCCGCAGGAGTTCGAACAACAGCACGAGATCCTTGTAACCGGAGAAGAGCATCGGCTCCCCGGTCACCGGCACGTTCATGCCCGCTTCGTTGGTGTAGGTTGCCGCCATCAATCCGCGCGTCGGCACCAGGTCCTGAAAGAGCTGAAAACCAATGGGCGGATCAATGGCGAGCCCAAGGCCGTCGGACAGGAGCGGGAAGTAAGCGTTCAGGACCGTCCGATTGGACTCGAGCACCTGGCTCCGAAGCGGGATTTCGTCATCGATCAGAAAGCCTCCCTGAGGGATCAAACCGAAGCGCGCTCTCTCCGCCTCCGCCTCGACCTCTTTTGCGAGCAAGCCCTCCACCACGGTCCGGTCATAATAAATGTCCAGCAGCAGGTTGCCGAGGTCGGCGTCGTCCGGATTCAACTCCAGTCCCTTGAGGAGTTCGCCTTGCACGGCGGCGGCGAGATCCCGTTCGGCCTGGCCGTAGAGCTCCGGCAGCACTTCGACACGCGCGCGAAGGTCGGAATCCTCCTCCCCGTAAAGCAGGTGCCGATACCGGAACGCGGTTTGATTCGGGTCGAAGGGATGTTCCGCGGTCCCGGCGTCCGGGTAATACAGCAACTTTCTCGCGTACTCCTGGAGCCCGGTTGTGTTGGAGTAATCGGGACCGTAAATGAAGGAGAATCCGACAGAACCCGAGAATTCGAAGACGCCGACCATGAAGTTTTGGCCGTCGTACGCCACCCCGCCCACCCCTGGATTGAAACTGTGGTCATGCTGGTGACTGTCCACTTCGACCCACTGACCGTTGCTGGATCGCGAAAAGATGTAGTGCGACCCGTCGGAAGAGCCGCCCACAATCGTCGTCTCGCCCTTCAAATCCAAGCTGGCTCCGAATTGTCCTCCATCGCCGGTCAGCTTGCCGCTCTCGAGCCAGAAGGCTTCTGAGCGATTGAAAACATACGCGGAGCCGTCGAAGGAGTTGTCCCAGGGTGCCCCCACGAGCGCCCGATCCCCGTCCACGGCGACCGCGCTGCCAAACGCGTCCCGGCCCGCGCCGTCGAGCGCCGTTAACAAACTTTGCTCGGTCCACACGCCGCCGTTGCGGACGAAAACAAACGCCCGTCCCGGAAAGGTGTTTCCCGAGCTGCTGTTCCGGTGCGGCGCGCCGACGATGATCGTGTCTTCATCCACGTCCACAGCCATGCCAAAGTAGTCACTGCTGGCCCGGACGCTGGGCGCGAGTTTCTGCTGCAGGGACCAGTCGGTTCCGTCCCGCACGAAGACATACGCGGAACCCGTGTCCGTGCCGCCCTCGTCGTCCCGCCAGGCGCCGACCACCAGGGTGTCTCCATCCAGCGCCAGGCTGGAGCCAAACTGGTCCGTGGCGGAGGAGGTGTCATCGGTCAGCGAAGCCTGCAACTGCCAGACGGTGATGGGATCGGGCGATTGCGGCGCCACGGGGGAATCCAGTTGGGGGGTGCCTTCGAGGGTCCACCCTTGATCGACGGGGTCCGGCGCGATCACCGGATTGCCTTCCGTGCCCGCGTTGTATCTCGCGACCACGGTGCCGGTGCCGAGGATTTCAAAATGCGCCTCATGAACACTCATGGCTCCCATGCCGGCGGTGGACCCCCATCCCCAGTAGATGCCGTCGTTCGCCTGGTTTTGACCCGCCCAGGAATGTATGGCCTCCCCATCGAAGTAATAAGTGGCCATCTGCGTGTCGGGATCATACACGAGTTCGTGAACATGATAATCCCTCGCGCCGACCTGATCCGTGGTCAGCACATGTTCGACGGGCGTGGCGCCAAACAATCCCGCCACGAGATCGCCCGCGGTATTCAGATCGAAATACACGCCATGGCGGGTGGTTCCGTCCCCATAGAGAAAGGACATCGAGAACGATGAACCGAAGTCGTCGATGAATCGCGCATGAATCCGGTAGCGCCATCCATTGGCGCGCGCTTCCTCGTCCACCTCGGGAGGGACATCCATCGCGTAGGAAACCGAGCGCTCGAAAGTGCTCCGATCCACGATGGTCCACGCGTTGAGCCCGGGTTCGGCGCCGCGCACATAGACGTCGGCCGAATCCGGAACGCCCCGGGCGGTGCTGCCGATGGTTCCCAACACCAGGGTGTCACCGTCCAGCGCCACGTTCCGGATGCCGCCGAACAGGCTGCCCTCGTAACGCCACGCGCCGTCCTCCTGGACGAACAGGTCGGCGCGGTTGCCTTCGCTGGCCACGGCGCGATCGCCGCTGATGGCGACCGCCTCGGCGTAGGTGTTGAAATCGGTGGGAAGCGCGTTGGGAAACTGGGCCTTCTGATCGAGGATTTCGATGGGGAACGGCGCGGCGGCCATGACTCCGTCGGTATTGGTGAAGGTCAGGCCGAGAGCCAGAACGGCTCCGAGTGGGATGGCGTGCTTGCTTCGTCTCATGGTCTCGTGATTGTCACTTGTTTGATCGTTCCAGCGTTTGGGATCGGGATCCCGCGTGCCGGAATGTAATGCGGTAATAGGATTCTCCGGATTCATGGGCGAATGACGGCGTAGTGGTAGAAGTAAATCTCGATGTCGTCCAACTCGTCGATGTCGAGCAGCGTGGTGTTATTGTCCACGGTGGGGATGATCATTCGCCATTCGCTTGTCGCCACGCTGCGTTCCTTGAAGGCGTCGATCTGCTGAACCGAGGGAAGCACGTCAATCTGCCCCGACGATCCCTCCTGCCGGGGATCACTGGTGAGCCACATCTGGGCGGGCGCGCTGAACGCCTCGCGGAACTGCCAGACCGGCGGACGGTCGGGACGGGTCGAGGATTGGAACCAGTATCGCGTGCTGTAAGGCGTCCATTCGTTCGAGATGCGATCCGCGCGGTCGGGGTCGCGCAGGCCGGGGGCTTCGTTGCGGATATAGCTCGTGCCGGAGTATGTGAGCGCGCCGGTGATGAAACTGCGGTTGCGATTGGGATTGTGATTGCCGGGAAGACGAACTTTCATCCAGCGAATCTTGTCGAGGTAAAGGCCGCGTTGTTCGGGATCGACCTCGCCATTGGGCAGCAGGCGGGCGCCGCGGAGGAAGGTGCCGCCGGGGAGTTCGCGGATGGTGCTGAACTCGATCCGGATCTGTCCCAGGCTGTCGGTGCGACGTTCGAGGTGGCGGCGAAACGCGGTGACGGCATCAAGGTCACCCCCCGTTACCGGATCGCGATAGAACAAGGGATCCCCCTGGTCGTTGACGCGGCGGAAGCCGAGGAAATCCTCGCGCACCGAGAACCAGTCAAAGTAATCGTCCTTACGCCGCGTGCCTTCGATCAGACCGTCATGATCCACCATCACCTGGTACATCCGCTGAAGTTCCTCGGCGTTGCGAAGTTTGAAAACCGTGTCCGTGGACCAGAGACGTCCGCCGGAGGAACGGACGAACGGCGTGTTCCATTTGTAGTCGAGGGCGCGCGCCATGAAGAAAACCCATTTCCGCGCGTCGGCGAAGGACACGTGGGCTTCGACGGTGTCGTGGAGGGACTGGACGCGATGGACGGGGTCGGCGAAGAAGCGGCCGGCGAGATCGGTGTTCCGCTCGTCGATGCGGCGTTCGATGTTCGCCTTTTCACGATGTAGCGCGGCGAGGCGTCCCAGTTCCTGCCTGAAGAGCAGGGCCGCCTCCTGCGATTCGAGGGCGAGGGTGTTCATCTCCAGCAGGAGCGTGCGGACGACGGCGCGGCTTTCGATGCCCACAATCTCGGCTTCGTGGAGACCGGCCAGGCGTTCCTTTTCGGCCTCGATCTGGCCTTTGAGTTCCTCGCCGGCCCCCTGAACGGCGGCGTTGGCGACAATGCCGAAGATGGCGCCGGTGGCGAGTTTCTCGATCGAGAGCCCGTCGGCCAGCGCCTGAGAGGCGCCCTGGACGGCGTTGATGTGGCCGACGTATTCGGTGAGTTCCGCCTGTACCTCCCCGTGGCGGATGTAGGCGTCGGCGAGCGAGTTGGCCTTGTTGATTTCGATCAGAATCTGCGCCCAGAGATTGGCGATATTGGTCTGATTGCGGCGGATGTTGAGCTGGGCGGCCTTGATGCTCTCAATTTGCTGCCACAGTTCGCTGCCGGCGATGGATCCGGGCTGATCGTAACCGGGTTGGCCGCGGTTGGCGCCGACGATCTCGAACAGGCGGAAATCGAATGTGACGGTGGAGCCTTCGAATTGTTCGCGGATTTCGTCCTGGTTGCCGCGAAATTCCGAGTAACTGCCGCGGGCCTGATCAAGACGTTCGAGGGCATAGCCCAACTGGCGGGAGGAAAAGGCCGGGTCCATCCAGGCCTTGATCGAGTTGAAAGAGTCGAAGAACTGCGGCTGATCCTGGAACTCCTGAACCAGCATGAGAAAGTCATCCTCGAATCCCAGAATGTTCTGATTGCCATGGAACAACTGGCGCAGCTCGTTCAGCTCCGTCACGGACTGTTCAACCGCGGCGATGGCCTGCGCCAGTCCGGAGGGATCGTTTTCCGGCGGCAGGTTTCCGGGGAAGATTCCCAACAGCAGATCGCGATGGAGCTGGAGGAACCTCAGCGCGTCTCCCACCCGCTCGCGGGCCGAGGAACGGTCGCCGCCTTCATCGCGCGCCCATTGCAGACGGGACAATGTGGCTGACGCCCGGCCATGATCGCGGAGCAGATCGAACAAAAGGACCAGATCCTTGAAACCGTTGAAGAGCGGACCGCCGTCCTCGATCACGGGATGCGGATCGCCGCCTGTGTCCAGGTAGGTGGCGGGCATCAGTGCGCGTCCGGGCACTTCGCTTTGAAATATCTGATGGCCCTGCGGAGGTTCGATCTGCGGATGGCCCAGATCGTTGTTCAACAGGGAAAGGTAGGGCTGCAGGGCGTTCACACAGATCTCCAGCGCCGATTCGTACCA
>DATKEE010000248.1:0-2927 GCA_035544555.1 Candidatus Methylomirabilota bacterium | reverse complement strand
CTCGTCCTGACGCTGCTGTTTATCTGGCCGTTGCGCCAAGGAGGGCTTGGCCTCGCCAATTCAATGTCCGCGCTGCTCAATGCGGCTTTGTTGATCTACGCGCTGCGGCGGAAGATGGGAAGGCTCGACCTCGCAGGCTTGATGATCCAATTGCCGAAACTTGCGGTCGCCGGTTTCGTGGGGGGATTCGTGGTCTGGTTTGTGGCGCGATATTGGGCGGAGCAATGGGGGCACGGCTCGCTTGCCTTGAAACTGGGCGAGGTGTTCGTCCCCATGCTGGCTGCGGGGCTGGCCTACCTGGGCTGCGGGATTCTGTTGCGCGTTCCGGCCGCGCGCGATTTGTTGGGATTGCTCCGAAAACGCTCCCTCGAAGGGGACAACGATGGACGGCATTGAATCATTCTACCAGGGTGAATCCGGTCGAGCCTATCATCAGGGAAAGCGCGGCATTCCCGAATCGGCCCTGCCCTGGGTTTGCGACACGCGCGCGCGGAAATTGTCGCGCTGGATCCGGCCTGAGGCTGCGGTGTTGGAATTTGGAGTGGGATACGGATGGAACCTGGCGGAACTGAAGTGCCGGAGAAAAGCAGGTTTCGACATTGGCAGCGAGCTGGCGGAAACCGTGCGGGGATTGGGCATCGATTTTCTCACCGACACAGCCGGACTGCCGGCAGGGGAATTCGACGTGGTGTTGTGCCATCACGTGCTGGAGCACCTCCCGCGTCCCGCAACTGCGCTGGAGGAGATGCGACGGCTGTTGAAATCGGACGGACGGCTTCTGGCGTTTGTGCCGTTCGAGATCGAACGACGCTATCGGCGCTTCGATCCCCGGGAGCCGAACCATCACCTGCATTCATGGAACGCGCAGACTCTCGGCAATCTGGTGTCCGCGTCGGGTTATTCGGTTCGGCGGATATGGATTGGCCGCGCGGGTTACGACCGGTTTTGCGCCGTGTGGGCAACCCGGCTCCGACTGGGACGGACGGGATATCGGTGGATGCGGAGGGCGATGCTGCTTTTGAAGCCGGTGCGTGAAGTGGGTTTGCTCGCGTCGCCGCTTTCTTGAGGGTTTGTTCAGGAGTGCATCGCGGCGCCTACCGGGGCGGCGTCACGATCCGGTAGTAACGCTGTTCATTCGATGGCAGACCGGCATCGATGACTTCGACGAGGCGGGTGGTCCAGTCCAGCGGAACGTCTTCGAGTATCTGCCATGCCCCGTCACCGGCGGCAGTGCGATATTCCACAGTGTAACCGCGGCCGGGTCTGCCGCGGAATTCGAGGGACACCCCATCCGGTTCACGCAAGAGGATGGACTCGAATTCGAGGCGACTGAGCGGGTCATGCGGATCGGTGCCGGCGATGAATTCCTCCCGATTGATCACGCCATTGCCATCGCTGTCGAGGAGCGCGTCGGAGGGATCGCCGGGATCCAGTTGATTGGCCAGTTCCCACCAATCGGGCATGCCGTCTCCGTCCGTGTCGAGATCGATTGGGAGATTGGCGCGACCCGCCGCTGGTTGGGCGGACATCCAATGGACCGGGTCATTGCCGTAGTCGGCGGCCTGGATGCGCTGGAGGGAGGCACCGGCGCCATTGGCGGGACCGCCCGGCCAGGGCAGGAGGGGGCTGTAATGGATGCGCTCGACCACCACCATGGGAACCAGACCGGCATCGGGTCCACTGGGTTCCGGTGGGTCCGGTTTGAACAGCGCCAGTGACTCTCCCGCGTTGTCCAGCCGGCCCTCGAACGGACCATGAATCGGAACCGTGTCGGGGACGCCATACTCGTGGCGGAAAGCGGAAAGCGCCGCCACATCCATGACCGGGTCAAACGGCACCACCAACAGGTATCCCTTCGGCGGCATCCTCACCCCTGGCGGGAATGTGAAGGTGACGCCTTCCAGAAAGGCCCATCGATTGGTCGGGTATTCAGGGTCATGAAGCGCAACCGATTCGTCGCCGAAATTGTGGAGCTCGATGTATTCCGGGTTGATCGTGGAGCCATTTCCGATGTCGAGGTCGCCGGGCGGATGATACATGAACTCATGAATGACCACCGGTCCGACGAGCGGCGGGGCATTCGTGAGGCCGGTCCCCTGACGGAACGCGTCGAGCGACGGTGGATCATCCACGCCGAACGTCGTGGCACTTTGGGCGACGAAGTCCACACCGGTGCTGGTCAAGTGACGTCCGAGGGAGACACCGTTGGCCGCGGCGCCAAAATGGATCGCCGTGCGTCGGCCCGTCAGATTGCCGGAGTCGTCGGCTTCGGAGAGATAAACGGAATCGCCGCGTCCGGAACTGAGCGCGAACGGGACGAGCGAACCCGTGCCGCCATTGAAGGCCTGCTCGTAGAACACGTGAAATCCATGCGGGGGCAGCACGGTCGCATCCGGAATCCGATACATCCTGAAGTCCGAGGCGCTGTCACTCAGGAACCAGCCGCCGATGTTCACGTTGGTGGCGGTCAGGTTGTGGAGTTCGATGGCGTCCTCGAACGGCGGGTCGCTGTGGGTGAGCACCTCGTTGATCACCACGTGATCCAGCGGCACGGCATTGGGTTGCCCGGGAGTGGCGATGCCGAGACCGGAAATCTGGTCCCCGCCATCCGGAAGTCGTCCCTGCGAGACGCCCGATGTTTGCAGACCGAAGTAAACCGCATCGATCAAGGTCAAATCCGCGCCGTACAGGCCGATCATTTCGCCGCTGGCGGCGAGGCTGAAGTTCACATGATCGCGGCCGCTGGAGGGACTGCCGCTTGCCACGCAGAGGACAAATCCTTCACCGCCGATGTAGCTCAGTGGGGGGATCTGGAAGCGGCTTTGCCCGAAGATGGAAGGATCGTCCGTCAGATGCAGGCCGCTCAATCGGACCGGCAGGGAATGGGGATTGTAGAGTTCAAACCAGTCCTCCTCACCCGGCACGAG
>DATKEE010000247.1:0-5898 GCA_035544555.1 Candidatus Methylomirabilota bacterium | reverse complement strand
CCGGCTGCCGACGGAGTTGGTGGAGGAGGAGGTGGGGAGTGGGGAGTGAGGAGATTTGCGATTTTGGATCCGGCAGCACGGGCGCTGTGCGAACCGGTTATAGGTTATGATGAGTGACGGAGGAGGCTATCGCGTTGGGGGGCGGGGGCCTGGTCCGTGATGACATTGCCACGTTGGCCGTGACGGAATTGAATAGCGGCGGTCTCAAACGACATGAGTGACCTCCGGTTTACCTTTCGTCAGTTGATGAAGTACAAGGGATCGTCGCTTCTGGCGGCGTTGATTCTGGCGCTGGGTATTGGCGGAACCACGGCGGTGTTCAGTGTGGCCGACAAGGTGTTGCTCAACCCGATCCCGGGCCGGAACAGCGATCGGCTGGTGGCGTTGCGGGAAGTGGATGTGATGCACGACAGCCACTGGCACGTCTCCCCGGCGTTGATTGAGGAACTGGCCAGTCATTCCAATGTCATTGAGGAGCTGACCTACTGCTACCAGGGTTCGGAAGCCAAGGAGTTTCAGGTTGGCGCAGAGACGGTGAAGCTCAGGGGCGCCCAGGTATCACCCAATTTCTTTGAAGTAATGAAACTGCGGCCGGTTGCCGGTCGCACCTTCCTTTCTGCAGGTCCGGAGGCAGAGGGCACGGTCGTCGTCAGTCATGGGCTCTGGAAGCAGTATTTCGGGGGTGATCCGGATCTGGTGGGCCGAACCATCGAGCTGGATGGGAGCCCATACTCAGTGATCGGGATCATGCCTTCCTACGTTCAATTCCCTTTTGGGGCCGGCCACAGTCAGTTCTGGATTCCGCATCAGTTCAAGGGTGAGGAACTTCATGGCGATTGGGCTCCAAGGAACCGGATGTGGATGACGATCGCGAGGCTGCGGGAAGGAGCCACCCTATCGGAGTTGCGCGCCTTGCTTGACGTGATCGCAACGCGCCGGGCCTCCATCGTAAACAAAGACAATCAGAATTGGGTGATCGAGGCCAATCGGGCGCGGGAAAGTTTCAGCAATCCGACGTTGCGCCAGACCGTCTGGAGTCTGTTTGCCATGATGGGGGCGCTGTTGCTGATCGCCTGCGCCAACGTCGGCAACCTGCTGTTGTCCCGGGCCCTCTCACGGCGCGGGGAGTTTGGCGTGCGCATGGCCATCGGTGCCGGTCGGTGGCGCATTGCCCGTCAATTGATGGTCGAGAGCCTGACGCTTGCAGGAATCGCCGCGGTCGTGGGCATTTTCATTGCCTGGGTTGGCATCGTCGCAATGGAGCGGTTTTATCTGAGTCAACTCCCGCGCCTCAACGTCATCGGGCTGGATTGGGGAGTCCTTGCGATCACCGGCGTGGTCGCGGGCGGCGCGGGTCTGTTGTTTGGCAGCGCGCCGGCCTGGTTGGGGGCGCGGACCGGTGTCCATCAAACGCTGAAGGAGTCGGCTGCGCAACATAGCGGGGGGATGTTTCAGCGCTTGTTCCAGGATGGATTGGTGGTGATCCAGGTGGGGGTTGCCGTCGTGTTGCTTACCGGAGCCGGATTGATGACCCAAAGCGTGGTGAAGCTGTTGGCGGTGGATCCTGGACTGGAAACCAGGGGGCTTTACCGGGTTTTCTATGACACCATCGACTTCGCGAACCAACGCTCATACGACGTGCAGGCGGCGATTGAGAAAGGCGTGCCACGAAATCAGGCGTTGAGAGAGGCCTGGCAAGCTCTCGTAAATCGCGACTTGACGTTCCAAAGGCTGGCCTTGGAGCGCCTTCGGGCTGTTCCGGGGGCTGAATCAGTCGCCGTCAACGATGGGTTCGGGTTTTCCGATTACGAGGTCGAAGGAAGACAGAGTCCAATCTATCTGGGTTCCGCCAGCGTCGGTGTGGTTGATGGGGATTATCTGCGGACAGTGGGAGCCAACCTGGTCCTTGGCCGACTGCTCAACCAGGAGGATGCGCATGCGGGTCAGCAGGGGGTGGTAATCAACGAGAAAATGGCGACTGTCTGCTGGCCTGGAGAGAACCCCTTGGGCAGACGCTTTGGACAAAGTGAGCGGGAGCGCGAATACGTTGTGATTGGGGTGATCAGGAACATCAAGGACTGGCGGCTGGAATCCGAGGTGAAGCCGGGGTTCTACGAGCCTTACGATAGGGACACTCGATCGATGTCGGGTATTGGTGACTATGTGATCCGGAGTTCTGCGGACCCTGAGGTATTGAGGGCGGCCGTGGTACAAGCCGGCAGGGAGATGATGGCTCCGGTTGAGTTGTTTGAATTCTACTCGGTCGAAGCTCATCTCTACCGTTCCACGGCTCCTCGGCGGGTGATGATGTGGTTGCTGATCTCCCTGGGTGGACTGGGATTGTTACTCTGCGTCCTTGGGGTGTACGGGGTTCTGGCCTACGCGCTGTCGCGGCGCAAACGCGAAGTGGGTATTCGCATGGCGATGGGCGCCGGACGCAAACAAATCCGAAATCTGTTTCTCCGGCGCGGTATGCGTCTGGTGGCCAATGGGGTCGTCCTGGGGGTCGTGGCGGCCGTGACCGCAGCCCATTACATCAAGAGCCTGCTCTATGGGGTTGAGCCTGCAGATCCGTGGGCGATGGTCGCCGTGGTATTGCTCCTGGGAATCGCGGCCGGGCTTGCCTGTTTGGTTCCCGCGCAGCGCGCTTCAAAGATGCATCCGATGGAGGCGCTGAGGCACGAATGAGGGGGCAGTGGTTAGTGACGAGTGATGAGTGGTCAGTGAGTCACTCATCACTCATATGGCGTCTTGCCGTGGAAGACGAGGTCGAAGATGAGTGGGACCGGATCGCCGCCGTCGGCGGGTTTGCCATTGAGTTTGATTCGAACGGCGTGGTGTTCGGGAGCGGGCTCGGTGAGGGTGGGGGTTTCCGCGGCGTCCTCCGCGACGGGGCGCAGGTTGAGGGTGAAGGGATGGCCGGTGGGATTGTCGCGGCTGCTGGCCTCGGTCACGGCCTTGTAGGAATCGAGGGCGTCCGGGCCTGAGTCGTGTTTGACGGGTATCAAAGCGACGAAGAATGGAAAATCGGCGGTGCCCAGGTGGTTGCCGTCCTGGGGTTGGAGGGTGAATCGAGCGGTGTAGATGTCCGTGAAAAGCGTATCGCCGCGGTAATCGATTCCATCCCGGTGCACCCTGAGGACGCCGAGGAGGACGTTCTCCGGGAGGGAGCGGAGGGCGTTTGCGGGGGAGTCAGGTTTGGATTTGAGGGGGACTTCCTTTCGGAGCCAGATTTCGAACACGGGCCGGCCGCCATCAAAAATGAGCAGGTCCGTGCCGTCCATCAGGGCACGGATGCTTTCGGGGACATTGGCCGGGGGTTGCTTCTGGACGGGATTGAGTTTCCAATCCGCGGCCTGAGTGACGCCGGTGAGGCAGAGGATGAAGAGGGCGCCGGCGAGCGTGAGCGCGGGGCGGAGGAAGGATTGGGAAGGATGGGGTGTGGCTGTGTGGTATGGCATGGCAGTGATGAGTGTCGGGATGTTGACCGGCCGCGTCACGGGTTCGGCGATGGGTGCGGGCGTCCGGAAATCCGGAAGTGACAGAGGGGCTGGTTCCCGGGATCAGCGGGCAAACCGCGCGAGGAACGAGCTGCGCTGACCGGTTGACTGCCAGGTCTTGTTGAGGCCTTCGCCCTGGAAGCTGGCGATCTCCGTGTAGGCGGGCATGGCGCCGTCCACGGGGATCAACGGCGGGTAATAGACCTCCTCATTTCCGCAGAGGTGATCCTGTCCGCCGAGACAACGGGTGGTGATGTTCACCAGATCTCCGGCTGTGACACTCGCGCAGCCGTTTTTGGCGCAGGTGCCGAGGGTGGTCTGGATGTCCGCGCTTTCCACCGCGGCGACTTCGCGGATCAACCCATCGGATATCGAACGGGCGAAGCTGGCGAGGGCGGTTCGCTGGACGGCGGTGGCGCGTTCATCGACGATGAGGACGGCCTTGCCGGAGCGGGGTTGATAGGTCTGGTCGCCGAGAGTCTGGTCGGTGCTGACCACGGCGATGACCTTGAGGCCGGAGAGATCGACATCATTCCATTGGCCCTGTTTGACGGACCAGACGAGAATGCCTTCCTTGCCGGCGAGACCCATTTCCGCGTTGGCGAAGCAGGGGCCGGTATAGACGTCGCAGCTTCGAACTTCCAGATAATCGCCGCTGATCGCCGGGGGTGTGGCGTTGAGGGGCAGGGCCGGGGCGATGAGGACGGCGCAACCGATGGCAAAAAGTTTTGTCTTCATAAATACAATCTCGTTCCGGGATGAAATGCTCTGAAATGTCAGCGTCAAGATAAGTAACAAGCGCGGCTGGCGCAACATTCGGTTTTGCCGGCGCATTGGCCATCGGGTCCGAACGATTCCTGGGTTTTGGCGCACCAATAGATGCCGCTGGAGAAGGCGTCTTCCGAGGTGGCGGGTTCCTGATGGAACATCTCCTTGCTGCGGAGGTTTCGGCAGACCGGGCGGTGGAGGGATTGGGATTCGGTGGGATTCATGGTCAGGCCTCCGTTTTGATGCCGGCCGCCTGGAGGACGGCGCGTTTCACGGCGGTTTTCACGAGTTGAACCTTGTAAGCGTTCTGGCTGAGCGGGTTGGCGCCCTGGGCGGCTTCCTGTCCGCAGCGGGCGGCGAGATCGGCATTGATGCGGGCACCATCGAGGACCTTTGCGGCGGCTTGGGCATTCCATGGGACGGGCGCGACATGGCCGAGGACGACGCGCGCGCTTGAGGCGGAGGCGCCATCGAGTTTGAAGGCGACGCTGGCTGTGACATAGGGCCAGTCGAGGCCGTGGCGATGGCGGATTTCGTAGGTGGCGTTTTTCGCGCCGTTCAGCGGGATTTGAATCGCGGTGAGGATTTCGTTGGGTTTGAGGGTGGTCTCGCGTTCGTTGGCGGCTTTGGGTGTCTGGAAGAACGCGGCGGCGGGGACGGAACGCGAGGCGTCGCGTGGGCCGGTGATTTTGCAGGTGGCGCCGAGGGCGATGAGGGCTGGGGCAAGACTGGAAGGATGGACGAAGTAGGCCGGGCCGGAGTTCCCGAAGATGGCGTGGTAACGGTTCTGGCCATCGGGGATGAGGGATTCGCCGTTGAACTGGCCGAGGAGACCGAAGCCGTTCCGGTAGTACCAACAGCGCGGGCGCTGGCAGAGATCACCGCCGACAGTCCCGACGGCAATCATCTGGGAGCTGCCGATGGCATGGATGGCGGCGATGAGGGCGGGGAAGTGTTGGCGGACGCCGTCATGAGCGGCGAGTTCCTTCAGGGTCGTGGTGGCGCCGATGGTGAGCGAATTGCCGGAGGACTCGATGCCGCGCAGGTCCTTGAGATGGCGGAGGCTGACGAGGCGTTTGGGGTGGAGAAGGCGTTGTTTGAGGCAGGTGACGAGATCGGTGCCGCCCGCCAGGATCTCGCTTTCGCCCCATTGAGCGGCGAGGAGAGAGGTGGCTTCCTCGAGACTTTCCGGAGCGGCGTATTCGAATGATTTCATACGATGCCTCCTTTCTGGAGCGCGGCGATGACGCGGTCGGGGGTGAGGGGGAGGTTGGGGACACGGACGCCGCAGGCATTGGCGACGGCGTTCGAGATGGCGGCGCCGGGGGAGATGACGGGCGGTTCCCCGAGGCCGATGACGCCGCGATTCGAGTAGGCGGCATCGGTCATCATGTGAACCTTCAGCTTTCCGACGTCCTTGATGCCGGCGAGGCGGTAGAATTCCATGTCGGCGTTGAGCATTCGTCCGGTGGTGGCGTCGTAAATGGCCTCTTCGTAGAGGGCGAAAGTGATGCCCATGATGAGTCCACCGAGGACCTGGCTTTCGGCGGTCTTGAGGTTGACGATGAGGCCGCAGTCCTGGACGGCGACCATTTCGTTCATGGTGACGACGCCGGTTTCGATATCGACG
>DATKEE010000246.1:0-12854 GCA_035544555.1 Candidatus Methylomirabilota bacterium | reverse complement strand
GGTTTCCCGCCTGAATAGTTACGTGTCCGGGTGAAACAAAGGTCCATGCGGTTTGACCGGAGGCGGGAGTGATGCCATGAAGGAGTCCGTGCATCCGAATCCCATTTTGGAAGTGGAACGATTGAGCCGGTCATATGTGAGCGGGGGCCGGCCGTTGACCGTGTTGCAGGACGTCAGTTTTCAGATGGCGCCCGGGGGGAGTTGCGCGGTGATCGGCCCCTCCGGAAGCGGCAAGAGCACGTTGCTCGGACTGTGTGCCGGGCTCGACTTTCCGAGCAGCGGCAGTGTCCGACTGGACGGCATCGATCTGGCCTCGCTGGACGAGGAGGGGCGGGCGCGATTGCGCAACGAGCGGATCGGGTTTGTGTTTCAGAACTTTCAATTGATCCCGACGCTGACGGCGCTGGAAAACGTGATGGTGCCGATGGAATTGCGCGGGCGGAGCGACATCCGGGACGAAGCGGTGGGATTGTTGGGCAAGGTGGGGCTGGGCGACCGGTTGGGGCATTACCCGGTGCAGTTGTCCGGCGGCGAACAACAGCGCGTGGCGTTGGCGCGGGCGTTCATCACGCGTCCGAAGATCCTGTTCGCCGACGAGCCGACCGGCAACCTCGACAACGAGACGGGGCATCGGATCATCGAGATCCTGTTCGAGCTCAACGCGGCGGCGGGGACGGCACTGGTGCTGGTGACGCATGACCCGGAGATCGCGGGCCGGGCGGAGCGGGTGATCCGGTTGAAGGGCGGGAGGATGGAGGCTCAGTGAGATTCTTGTGGGCGCATTTGTTTCGCGGCTGGAGCTGGCGGATGGCGTGGCGGGACAGCCGGTCGTCACGGCGGCGGCTGCTCGTTTTTTCGGGTTCGGTCGTGCTGGGGATTGCCGCACTGGTGGCGGTGGGCTCGTTCGGACGGAACCTCGAGAACGCCATCGACGAGGAGGCGCGGACCCTGTTGGGGGCGGACCTTGAATTGACGTCGCGCCAGGAATTCACCGTCGAGGAGGGGGCGTTCATTGAGTCGCGTGGGGGCGAGCAGTCGCGGGAGATCAGTTTTTCGTCGATGATTCAGTTTCCCGGCAGCGGTGGCACGCGTCTGGTACAGGTGCGGTCATTGAGCGGCGGGTTTCCGTATTACGGGGAGATCGAAACCGATCCGGCGGACGCGGTGGGGGCCTTTCGACGGGGGGAGGGGGTGCTGGTGGAGGAATCGTTGCTGATCCAGTACGGCGCGGACGTGGGGGATGAGATTCGCATCGGGGAGCTGAGGACCCGGGTGGCGGGACGGTTGAAGAAGGTGCCGGGGGAGACGGTATTGTTTGCGACGCTGGCTCCGCGGGTGTTCATGTCGATGGACCGGCTGGCGGAGACGGAGTTATTGCGGGACCGGAGTCTGGCCCGATTCAAGGCGTATCTCCGGTTCGATCCGGCGGTGGAGATGGGGGAGTTGATGGGGTCGATCCGCGGGGAGCTGAGGCGGCTGGGATTGAGGGCGGACACGGTGGAGGAGCGTCAGCGCGAGATGGGGAGGGCGATGGAGCATCTCTACAATTTTTTGAACCTGATCGCGATGGTGGCGCTGCTGCTGGGCGGAGTGGGGGTGGCGAGCGCGGTGCACGTGCATGTGAAGCAAAAGCTGAACACGGTCGCGGTCTTGCGATGTCTGGGGTGCGGAGTGGGGCAGACGTTCGCGATTTATCTGATCCAGAGCATGGCGTTGGGTGCGCTGGGGGCGGCGGCGGGAGCGTGTCTCGGCGTTGGCATTCAGAGTCTGCTGCCGGTGATTGCGGCGGATCTGGTGCCGTTCGAAGTGCCGAACCGGATTTTCCCCGGGACAATGTTGCGGGGCGTGGGGATTGGGTTCGCGGTTTGTGTGCTGTTCTCGCTGTTGCCGCTGTTGTCGGTGAGACGGATCGCGCCGCTGGCGGCGTTGCGGGCGAATTACGAGGAGGGCACGGCGGCGCGACGCGATCCGGCGGTGGGGTTTTTGTATCTGGTGATGGCGGGGTGTGTGTTGTGGTTCGCGACGGAGAGCACGCGGCATTGGTGGCAGGGAGTCTGGTTTACGGTGGGATTGGGGGTTGCGTTCGCATTGCTGACGGGCGCGGCGCGATTGCTGGTGCTGGCGGCACGGTGGGTCGTGCGCCCGTCGTTGCCCTATGTCTGGCGTCAGGGTCTGGCGAATCTGCATCGGCCGAACAACCGCACGGTGCTGGTGCTCTTTTCGGTGGGGCTGGGCGCGTTTCTCCTGTTGATGCTGTATCTGGTGCAGCACACCCTTGTGGCGCAACTGGTGAGGCCGGGCGGAGAGTATCGGGGGAACGCGGTGTTGTTTGAGGTGCAGCCGGATCAGCGCGGGGAGGTGATCGAACTGGTTCGCGCGCAGGGGGTGGAGATTCTGGATGAGGCGGCCGTTGTCACGATGCGACTGAGTTCGGTGAAGGGCCGGAGTGTCGAGGAACTTTTGGGTTCGAGGGAGCATCGCGGGCCGCGCTGGGTGTTGAGGCGGGAATACCGGTCCACTTACAACGACCGGTTGCGCTCGGGGGAAAAGCTGGTGGCGGGAACCTGGCACGAACGGGTGGAACCGGACACGGAGGTGGTTCCGGTCTCCCTCGAGCGGGGGATTGCGGAAGACCTGCGCGTGGAGCTGGGGGATGAACTGGTCTTCGACGTCCAGGGGGTGCCGGTGAAGACGCGCGTCGCGAGTCTGCGTGAGGTGGACTGGCGGCGGGTGCAGCCCAACTTCTTCGTGGTGTTTCCCCGCGGCGTGCTGGAGCCGGCGCCGGGGTTTCACGTTCTGGTCATGCGCGTGGAATCCCCGCAACAATCAGCGGCCATGCAGCGCGCGGTGGTGAACCGGTTCCCGAATGTGTCGGCGATTGATCTGACGCTGATCCTCGAGACGATGGACGCGGTGCTGGGGAAGATCGCGTTCGTGGTGCGGTTCATGGCGTTGTTCACGGTGGGAACAGGCCTGATGGTGCTAACGGCGGCGATACTGGCCGGACGGTTTCAGCGGATTCGCGAGTGCGTGTTGTTGCGGACGCTCGGCGCCACCCGGGGGCAACTGCGGACAATTCTCATGGTCGAGTACGCGTGCCTGGGACTTCTCGCGTCGCTGGTCGCGGTGTTGCTGGCGCTGGGAGCGGGTTGGGCGCTGGCGGCGTTTCTGTTCGAGATGGACTTCCGTCCTCCGGTGTGGCCGCTTGGGGTGGCCATTGTAACGGTGACGGTGATCACGGTTGTGACGGGTTGGTGCGCCAGTCGCGGGATTCTGAATCATCCACCGCTGGAGGTGCTGCGGGCGGAGGCGTGAGTTTCTCCTTTTGATGCGGGGTGGGCACGGGTTAAATCCGGGCATGCCGGACTATTCGGAATTCAAGGGTCGCAATGTTCTGCTGACCGGGGGCGCCAACGGGATCGGGGCGGCGACGGTCCGCGCGTTGGTGGAGCAGGGGGCGCGCGTGTTTTTCTGCGACCGCGAGGCGAAACGCGGGCGGGCCTTCGCGCGGGAATTGGGGGACGCGGCCCGCTTTCAACCGGTCGAACTGGAGAAGGAGGAACAAATCCGCCGCTGGGTGCGGAGCGCCGGCAAGGAGGCCGGTCGGATCCACGGAATTGTGAACAACGCGGCAATCGATCCGCGGATCCCATTCGCCACAATGAAGGCCCGGGAGTGGGACCGGTTGTTCGCGGTGAATCTCAGGGCGGTGTTCCTCGGCATCCGCGAGGCGCTGACATTCATGCGCGATGGAGAGGCATCGATTGTCAATGTCGCCAGCGTGACCTTTCACCACGGGCCCCCCAACATGACGGCCTACGTGGGGACGAAAGGCGGCGTGATCGGGTTCACGCGGAGTCTGGCGCGCGAGTTGGGACCGCGCCGCATCCGGGTGAACGTGGTATCGCCCGGCTGGGTGATGACGGAGCGGCAGTTGCGCGAGTATGTCGATGCGACGGCGAAACGGATCATCCGCGAACGCCAGTGCATCACGGATCGCATCCAGCCGGAGGAGATCGCGGACGTCATCCTGTTCCTGTTGAGCGACGCGAGCCGCGCGCTGACCGGGCAGGAGATTCTGGCGGATCACGGGTGGTGCTATTCGTGAAGATTCCCGCGGCCACGGAGGGAGACGATGCGACGCGGGCGCCCGCGAATCCGGGTGCGATGCGGCGCGGGTGGCGGCGGCTGCCGGGAATGTCGGGGGGTGGACTGCTGTTGGCCTGGTGGGTGTGGGCATCGCTGGGGGCGTTGTACCTGCCGCTGCCGGACGCCGGCTGGCGGGTCGTTGTCGTGCTGGGGGTGATCGGGCTGCCGGTGGCGGCCCTGGCCTGGCGGGGAACGAGGCGGCCGGCTTTCGGGACCATGGCGGTGGTCTGCGGAATCGTGACAATCTGGTGGGGAAGCCTCGAGCCCCGGAACGATCGGGATTGGTCGCCGGACCAGGCGGTATTGCCGTCGGCGGATTGGCAGGGCGATCAGGTGACGGTCCGCAACATCCGACACTGCGAGTATCGTGCGGTGGATGATTACGCGGTGCGGTTTTACGACGCGACTTTTGACCTGGGCGAATTGGAATCGGTGTGGTTCTTCGTGGAGCCGTTTGCCGGCTATCCCGGCGCGGCGCATACGTTCATCAGCTTTGGATTTCGGGGGGACCGTTATGTCGCGGTATCGGTTGAAATCCGCAGGGAAAGGGGCGAGGGATTCTCGGCGCTGAAGGGAATCTTCAAGAATTACGAGCTGATGTACGTCGTGGGAGATGAGCGCGATCTGGTCCGGTTGCGAACGGACTTCCGGAACGACGACGTGTATCTTTATCCGGTGGAGGTGTCCGAGGAGCGCAGGCGGGATTTTTTTCGGGAGGTGTTCGAGGGGGTGAATCGTTTGAGGGATGAGCCTGAGTTTTATCATTCGGTGTGGAACACCTGCACAACACGGGTGGTGGAGCACGTCAATGGGTTGGTGCCCGGCCGGATTCCCTTCCGCTGGGGAATTGTGTTTCCCGCGGAAGCGGATCGTGTGGCTTACGAACTGGGATTGATTGCCGATGATCTCCCGTTCGAGGCGCTGAGGGAACGGAGCCTCATCAACGAAGCGGCGAAGGCGGATGGCGGGAGTGAGCGGTTTTCACGACGGATTCGGGAACACCTTGCGGGAGGGAATCCGTGACCGGACGCATGACGACACTTCCAACGGACGGCCCGGGAAATGTTGAATGTTGAGACCTGACCCCCATTGGGAATGAGAATGGTGTTTTGGATGGGTTGCGTGTTCGAGGGAGGCCTCGTGGTGGTGGCGCTGGCGCTGGCCGCGTGGCTGGGGCTGCCGCTGATCGATGGGTTGCGCCCCGACGGAACCGGAGTCGCGCTCGGCGTCGCCGGGACGGCGCCGCCGCTGTTGCTGTTGTGGTGGATTCGAAGGTCCCGGTCGCGGGGGTTGGTGGAGTTCCGGCGGTTCCTGGCGGAACGGGTCGAACCCCTGTTCGCCGGCTGGTCGGTGGCCCAGTTCGCCGTGCTGTCGGTGCTGGCGGGTTTCGGCGAGGAGATGTTGTTTCGCGGCGTTCTGCAACCCGCGGCGGCCGGAGTTCTGGGTGAGATTCCGGGCTGGATCGCGGTAAGCCTGCTGTTCGGCGCGCTGCATGCCTTGAACCGGACCTACTTTCTGCTGGCGACGGCGCTGGGCTTGTACCTGGGCTGGCTCTCGATGTGGAGCGGTGGATTGATCTCCCCCATTGTGGCGCACGGGCTGTATGACTTCCTCGCGCTGGCGCTCTTCCTCGGGCGGATGGGCGGCGATTAGATTTTTTCCAGGGAGATGTTTCCGCCCGATGTCCTGGTCACGAGCACACCCATGACGGATCCGGCGCGGATGGATCCGGAGAGTGTCTCCAGGTGGGCGTCCCGGCCGGCGGAATCAGGCCCTCAGCCAGCGGAGGAGTTCGAGGAGTTTGGGGGGCTGGCCGGTGCGGAGGATGCCGATGCGGAAAATCTTCGCGGAGAGCCAGAGGGAAAGGCCGGTGGAGGCGAGCATGAGGATCATGGTGCCGACGAGGTCGAAGAGGGGCGGGCTGGCGGTGGCGCGATTCATCATGACGAACGGCGTGTAGAGGGGGATCCAGGAGAGCACGGTGGCCAGGGTGCCGTTGGGATCGCGGGGGATGAAGGCCATGGTGAACAGCGGCACGATGAGGATGATGGTGACCACGCCCATGAAGTTCTGGGCCTCCTTGAGGGTGTTGCAAAGGCTGCCGAGGGCCATGATAAGGGCGGCGTACATCAGGTAGCCGAAGAGAAAGTAAAAGGCGAACGCGGGAAGCAGATTGGAGGTCTTGAGCACTTCGATGAAGCGCATGGCAAACTCCGTCTCCGGTCCGGCCGCCAGGGCAAGCAAACCGATCAATGCCCCGATCCAGGCGCCGATCATGGTCAGGCCGACGCCGGCGATGCCGATCAGTTTGCCGGTCATCAGTTCGCCCGGCGTGACCGAGGAGAGGAGGACTTCGATGATGCGGTTGGATTTTTCCTCGATGGTGCTGCTGAGGAGCATCTGGCTGATGGTGAAGATGGCGACCCAGAGCAGATAGACGAAACCGCTGGGCGCCCATTGCCGGATGTAGTCGGCCATGCTGACCTGTTCCTTTCCCTCCTCCTTGCGCGGATTCAGACTGGCGAAGGGAGCGCGCGTTCGCTCGATCTCGCGAATCGAGTCGGGGTCGAGGCCGCGCCCGGCATATTCACGCCGCCGGATCTCCTCGTTGATGGCGCGTTCCACGTCGTTGCGGAGATCAAGATCCGCGAGGTTGACCGACCAGTATTGGACGCCCTGGTCGGGCTGGAGCTCCGGCATTCCGCGGGTGGGCCGGACGATGTGGTTGGTCAGGTCGGCGGGGATGAGAACCGCCGCATAGAGCGTGACGGAATCCCCGTCGGGGCGGATTTTCCGATCGCCGCGCAGAAAGGGTTTCAATTCCTGTCCGAGAACGGCCAGGTCCGCGCCGGGGTTGAGTTCCTCCGGGAGCGGGACGCGTTCATAACGCCGGCGGGGTTCCTCGAATGGGGGCGTGTCGTCGCGCAGCAGGGGGCGGAGACGTTCGAGGACCTGTTGGGCTCCGCCCTCGCGGGCAAACGCCTCGAGCGCTTCGGGATTGCTTTCGGCGAACTCGTCCAACAGCTCGGCGGCGCGATCCGGAGGCGGGAGCTGTTCGAGGTCGGGGGCGCCCGCGCCTTCGCCGGGAGCCTGCCGGGCGTGGGTCATGGCGTATTGCTGGAGCGCCTGGAGCACGCGCCGTTGATGGGAGCGTTCTAGGGCGGAAAGGATCACGTCCTCGAATTGGGCGGACTGATCGACCAGGGTGAAGTGGCGGGTGGGAGTGGCCTTCTGCTGCAGCATCGCGGGGATGAAGATCATGCCGGAGAGGATGAGCGGAAACAGCATCAGGCCGATCCAGAATCCCTTGGTTTTGATGTTCTCCGCGTACTCGCGGATGGCGACGAGGAGGGCGTATTTCATGGGCGGCCCGCCTCCCTGGCGTCGGGTCCAACCAAGTGGACGAAGATGTCGTGCAGCGAGGGATCGGCCTGTTCGAACGACCGCAGGCGGATATGATGCTCGAAGGCGGCCTGCAGGATGGCCTGGGGATCGGCGTCCTCACGCAGATGGATTTCCCAATGGGAATTGTCGGGGTCTGGTCCGTCGGATGACGAAATGTCCGGAGCGATCCGCAGGACGCCGTCGATGTGGCGGAGGGGATCGATGGAATCGGTGGATTCGATCCGGACGCGGCGGGGGAGGGTTCGGCGGGCCTCGGCCAGAGTGCCGTCGAACAGTTTCCGTCCGCGGGCAATGAGGAGGATGTGATTGCAGAGTCGTTCGGCGTGCTGCATGACGTGGGTGGAGAAGAGGACGGTATGTCCGCGGGCGGCGAGGTCGCGGATGATTTCCTCCATGACCTGCTGGTTGACGGGGTCGAGGCCGGAGAAGGGTTCGTCGAGGATGACCAGTTCGGGTTCGTGGACGATGGAGGCGAGCATCTGGACCTTCTGGCCCATGCCCTTGGAGAGGGCGTCGGTCCTGGCGTCGGCGAAGGCGCCGAGGCCGTAACGGTCGAGGAGTTGGAGGGCGCGTTGTCTGGCGTCGCGCCGGCTCATGCCCTTGAGGGTGGCGAAGTAGGCGATTATGGCCCAGGCCTTCATCTTTTTGTAGAGACCCTTTTCCTCGGGCAGGTAGCCGATGCGATCGCGGACCTCGAGCGCGGAGGCATGGCCCAGGACGCGGAGGGAGCCGTGAGTGGGTTTGATGATCTCGAGGATCATGCGAAGCGTGGTGGTCTTGCCGGCGCCATTGGGACCGAGGAATCCGTGGATGGAGCCGGCGGGGACGGAGAAGCTGACGTCATCGACGGCCAGGAAGTCGCCGTAGCGTTTGGTGACGTGATCGAGTTCGAGGGCGGGGGCGTTCACGATGGCGGCTGGTGCTGATGGCGCGCCCCCGGACCAAGTGTGGGCAGGAGCCGGTTACTTGTAACGGGGGCGGCGCGGGGGCGTCAATTGGGATGTGCCGGAGGCAGCGTCCCTTTGTCTTGCACAGTGCGCGCGCGTTTGGCTACAAACGCCGACAGGAATTATGAAAACCCTCATCGTCGGCATCGACAGCGGCACGCAATCCACCAAGGTGGTGGTGGTGGACGCGGGCACGGGAAAGGTGCTTGCGAGCACCTTTCAGGAGTATGACCTGATCCCGGACCTGCCGCCGGGGGCGAAGGAGCAGCATCCGCACACGTGGCGGGATGCGAGCGCGGCGGCGATTCGCAAGGCGTTGCGGCAGGCGAAGGCGTCATCGGCGGAGGTGAAGGCCATCGGAGTGAGCGGTCAGCAGCACGGCTTTGTGCCGCTGGACAAGGCGGGCGAGGTGATTCGACCGGCGAAGCTCTGGTGCGACACCTCGACCATCGCCGAGTGCGAGGAGATCACGCGGGGACTGGGCGGTTTGAAGAAGGCGATTGCGGCGACTGGCAACGCGATCCTGCCCGGGTTCACCGCCCCGAAGATTCTCTGGTTGAAGAGGCATGAGCCGGAAAACTATGAGCGTCTGGCCACGGTGATGTTGCCGCATGACTACCTGAATTTCTGGCTGACGGGTGAGAAGGCGATGGAGTATGGGGACGCGAGCGGGACGGCGCTGCTGGACGTGAAGAAGCGGAAGTGGTCGGCGGCGGTCCTGCGGGCGATTGATCCGGAGCTGGAGGGCAAGCTGCCTCCGTTGATTGCCAGCGACCGGCCGGTGGGACGATTGCAGGCGTCGAGCGCGGCGGCGCTGGATTTGAACACGGACACGCTGGTGAGTGCGGGGGGCGGGGACAACATGATGGGCGCCATCGGCACGGGCAACACACGGGCGGGGGTGATCACGGCGAGTTTCGGGACCAGCGGGACGATTTACGCGTGCGCGGAGGAGCCGGTGGTGGATCCGGCGGGTGAGATCGCGGCGTTTTGTGATTCGACGAACCGCTGGCTTCCGTTGTTGTGCACGATGAACGTGACGGTGGCGACGGAGATGGTGCGGCTGGATTTCGAGTGGTCGCACGAACGGTTCATGAACGAGGCGGGCCGGGTGCGCGCCGGTTCGGAGGGGTTGCTGTTGCTTCCCTATTTCGAGGGGGAACGCACGCCGAACGTGCCGGACGGAACCGGCGTGTGGTTCGGGGTGAACGAGAAAACGTTTTCCTCGGGCCATTTTGCCAGGGCATCCATGGAAGGCGTGACCCTGGGGATGAACTATGGACTGCGGCGGCTGGGCGAACTGGGGGTGGAACCGGCGCAGATTCGGGCGACGGGCGGCGGGTCGAACTCGAAGGTCTGGCGTCAGATCATGGCCGATGTCTTCAACGCGGAGGTGGTGACGTTGAAGGTGAGCGAGGGTGCGGCGTTTGGGGCGGCGTTGCAGGCGCTGTGGTGCTGGCGGCGGGAAC
This sequence comes from Candidatus Methylomirabilota bacterium, assembly GCA_035544555.1. Classification (GTDB taxonomy): domain Bacteria; phylum Verrucomicrobiota; class Verrucomicrobiia; order Limisphaerales; family DATKEE01; genus DATKEE01. The sequence continues at coordinate 2,884 of DATKEE010000246.1, read as the reverse complement.
AGGGCGAATCGGTTTCGATTCAGGAGATCACGGACCAGTTTGTGCAGGTGGAGACGACCGAAACGGCGGAGCCGGTTCCGGAGCACGTGGCGGCCTACCAGGAGTTGCAGGCGATCCAGGACGATCTGTCGTCCTCCTTGAGGGACGCCTTCCGGAGGCATCGCCAGTTTGTTTTGAACCGTTGAGGCTGCTATTCGGCGAACAGCGCCTCGGCAAACTGGGCGGCGTCGAAGGGCTGGAGGTCCTCCGCCTTTTCACCGAGGCCGATGAATTTCACGGGGAGGCCGAGTTCCTTCTGGATGGCGACCACCATGCCGCCGCGGCTGGTGCCGTCGAGTTTGGTGATGACGAGTCCGGTGAGGGGGACGGCCTTGTGGAATTCGCGGGCCTGGTTGAGCGCGTTCATGCCGGTGGAACCGTCGAGCACCAGCAACACCTCGTGCGGCGCGTCCGGCAGCTTGCGTCCGAGAACGCGATGCAACTTCTGGAGTTCGAGCATGAGGTTCTGTTTGGTGTGAAGCCGGCCGGCGGTGTCCACGAACAAATAGTCAGCGCCGCGCGACACCGCGGCGGTGACGGCGTCGTGGGCGATGGCGGCGGGGTCGGCCCTGTCAGCGCCCGCCACGACGGGGATGTTGAGCCGCTGGCCCCAGAGTTTGAGTTGTTCGATGGCCGCGGCGCGGAAGGTGTCGCAGGCGGCGAGCACGGCGGATTCTCCGCGGGACTGGACAAAGTGGGCGAGTTTGGCGGCGGTGGTGGTCTTGCCGGTGCCGTTGACTCCGACGATGGAGACGACGGTGAGGCCGGATGGGGTGCGCCGGAGGGCGGTTTGATCGGAGGCGAGACTGGTTTCGATTTCGCGGCGGGCGATGCCGAAGACGTGGGGGCCGTGTCCGCCCTGGGTTTCATAGGCGCGTTTGACGGCGGCAATGATGCGGTCGGTGGTGGCCAGGCCGAGATCAGCGGCGAGGAGGGCGGCTTCGAGTTCCTCGATGCTGGCGCCTTCCAGGCGGGGAGAACGGCTGACAATCCTTTGAATGTCATGGACCAGGCGGGCCTGGCTCTTCTGGAGGCCCTCTCTAAACTTCTGGAACAGTCCCATGTCAGGCAGTGGGGTCGAGGGGATGCATGAGGGTCGATGCGGCGGGGGCGGTGGAGGCCGGCTGGCGTCGTTCGCGGGCGTAGTCCTTGAGGCGCTGGACGTGTTCGTAGGGGAGCTTGATGCCGCCGATGAGCGGCTGGCCCTTGTTCATGCCGTGACAGTCGGAACCGCCGGTCACGATGAGATCGTGTTGCTCGGCCAGTTTGAAGTAGTGCTCGATGGTCGCGGTGGAGTGCTTGGTGTGGACGCATTCCAAACCGTCCATGCCGGCCTCGACCAGTTCCGGGATGACGTCGTCGGTCCGATTGAGGCCCGGGTGGGCGAGAACGGCGACGCCGCCGGCCTCGTGGATGAGGGTAATCGCGTCGAACGCGGAAATCTTGCACTTGGGGACCCAGGCGGGGCGATGGCGTTTGAGGAAACGTTCGAAGGCCTCATCGAGCGTCGCGCAAACACCGGCCTGCACCAGGGCGCGGCCGACGTGCGGTCGTCCGGGCGACCGGCAATTGGCGATGGCGAAGACCGCCTCCGCCTGCAGGGGGACATCCAGGCGGTTCAGGCGTTCGACCATTTCGCGGATGCGATTCTGGCGCACGGTCTGAAAGCGGCCCAGTTCGTCCAGGAGACGGGGGTGGGTGCTGTCGATTTCGTAACCCAGCAGGTGGAGTTCGAAGCCCCGGAGTTCGGCAGTGAGTTCGGTGGCGGGGAGGAACTCGATGCCGGCTTGATCGCAGGCGACGGCCATGCGTTCGCAGCCTTCCACCGTGTCGTGATCCGTCAGCGCGAGCGCGGAGAAACCATGACGGGCGGCGTGCCCGACGAGTTCCTCCGGAGAATAGGTGCCGTCGGAAAAATAGGTGTGCAGATGCAGGTCGGCGAACATTGTCAGGCGGCCTCCGGTCGCGGGTTGGGGGTGAGGCGCATCGCGGGACGCGGCGCCGATTTCGATCCGGAACGGGAGGCTGGAATGGAGCGGAGTCGGGCGGGGGCCGGGAACTGGGGAGGAGGTGCGGTGGGGCTCGGGTTCATGGTCAGATGACGATTCGGGCGGGACGCATCAATTCGCTCTTCACGCGGTCCAGGATTCCGTTGACGAATTTACCGCTGTCCTCGGTGGAGAATTTTTTCGCGATATCGACCGCCTCGTTGATGCTCACGACGGGGGGAATATCCTCGCGATGGAGCATTTCGTAAATGGCGAGGCGGAGGATGTTGCGGTCCACGACGGCGATGCGGTGGAGGTCCCAGTTCCGCGCGTACTTTTTGATTCGCTCGTCGAGATCGGCGCGATGTTCGATCACGCCGCGGATGAGGGGATCGGCGAAGAGGCGGGTGGCGGTTTCCGCGGCGGTGGCGGGCGGCAGTGTGACCTTCTGTCCCCAGGTGGCGGCGCCCTTTTCACTGGCGATGGCGACGGCGCGCTGGGACTCCCAGAACGACTCGAGCGCCTCCTCCAGTTCGGAGGGAGGATTCAAGTCATGCTGGAAGAGGAACTGAACCGCGCGTTCGCGCGCCTCGCGGCGTCTGCTCATGCTGCGTAGCATGACGCCAAAGGCGCGCGAGCGGAAAGGAAAAACTCCCATGAGTATGCAACGCCATGGGATGCAACATGCGGATTTCCGTGGCGCGCGTCGCCAGCGATCATGGGGCGGGGAAAGGCGTGCCATCAACGGCGAACGACCTTCCAGGAACGCATCCCCGATGTCCCTGCCTCACCGGACAGGTTGCCTGAGGATCGACACGCCGTGGTGTTGCGCATCCTGCCGGCTTCCCGGTAAAAAT
>DATKEE010000245.1:0-3669 GCA_035544555.1 Candidatus Methylomirabilota bacterium | reverse complement strand
GATGGCGATCACCACCATGAGTTCAATCAGAGTGAACGCCGCGCGGCCGGACCGGGGAGCGTGGCGGGAAAGGGGGGTGAAACCCGCATGGTTTGGAAAAGTGCGCTTGGTCATCTTCCTGGTCGGTAATGAGGGGACAGTAGCCTGAGGCCGCCGGGATTACAAACACGCTTTCGAGCGCTCGGCGAGCGGTTGGACGAGGCAAGCCGGGTTAAGGAATGGAAGTTTCTTCCATGGACTTGGGTGGGCCAAGGATGAGGGAGGCGAGGATGGCCTGACGGGCGCCTTGAGGGTTTTGGAAGAGTTGCACGGTGGTCGCGATGGTCTGGGAGCGCCGGGGCCGGTGCGTGGACATTTCGCCGCGGGAATGTTGCGTGTGGGAGGGGGCAACCTGTTTGAACAACTTTGCGGTCCGGGCAGACTTCGCGCTCCGGTGCACCGCGCCGGCCGCGGCGGCGGTCCTTTCGGCCCGCGCCTGCAGATCCCTTTGCATTGCCTTCATGCGCTCCCTGGCCGAAGTGGGACGGTCCGCTCCGGGCTGGATGACGGTGGGCGGGCGCGGGGTCGGAACCGATGATTTGGGAATGGCCGGCGGCTGGACGCGACGGGGTTCCTCGATCAGGACCGGTTGCGCGCGCGCGGGGGTTGGCGGCGGCGGGGGCGGCCGTGTGGGCTCGCGGGGTTGGTCGAGTTCCAGCATCCGGCGCAGTTCCTCCTCCCAATGGCTGGATTGGGGCCGGGGTTGTTGCCGGGATGGGGGTGTCGAGGTGGAGGGTTCCTCGTCGAGCGCGTGCGGCGGGGTCGTGCCCGGGGAATCGTCCGATTCCTCCGCGGTTTTCCGGCTTTGGATCCAGTTGTAGATGGCGGAACCAATGATGATGGCGAGGAAGACGATGATCTCCGTGAAATCAGCGCGCGCGACTGCTCCGCCCGGGGAGAGGAGCGGTGCGGTCGCTGCTTCGGACCAGAGGCTGATTGCGTGACTCATCGTTCGGGCATGGGCGGGTTACGGGAGCGGTTATTTGCTTCCCTTGTTGTCGTCGCCGCCGCCGATGTTTTCGCGCATGGAGGTGTCGGCCATGATGTTTTTCATGCGGTAATAGTCCATGATACCGAGGTTGCCGCTGCGGAAGGCCTCGGCCATGGCGAGAGGGATTTGCGCCTCGGCCTCGACGACGCGGGCGCGCATTTCGGCGACACGCGCGATCATTTCCTGTTCCTGGGCGACGGCGGCGGCGCGGCGGACCTCGGCCTGTGCCTGGGCGATGAGCTTGTTCGCCTCGGCCTGCTCGGCCTGGAGTTTGGCCCCGACGTTTTCCCCGACGTCCACGTCGGCGATGTCGATGGAAAGGATTTCGAAGGCGGTGTTGCTGTCGAGGGCCTTGTCGAGGACGGTTTTCGAGATGCGGTCGGGATTCTCGAGGACATCCTTGTAGGTGTCGGAGGAACCGATGGTGGAGACGATGCCCTCTCCGACGCGGGCGACGATGGTTTCCTCCATGGCGCCGCCGACGAAGCGGTCGAGGCAGGTGCGGACAGTGACGCGGGCGCGGGCGCGGATGACGATGCCGTCACGGGCGACGGCGTCGATGTTGGTTTTGCCGGAGGCGGGGTTGGGGCAGTCGATGACCTTGGGGTTGACGGAGGTCTTGACGGCTTCGAGGACGGTGCGGCCGGCGCCCTTGGTGGCGAGATCGATGGCGCAGGCGCGGTCGAAGCTGAGGCGGATGCCGGCCTTTTGGGCGGCGATGAGGGCAAGAACGACCATTTCGACATTTCCGCCGGCGAGGTAGTGGGTGGAGAGTTCGTCGATGGTGATATCGAGTCCGGATTTGATGGCGGTGATGCGGGTATCCACGACCATGCCGACGGGGACCTTGCGGAGTTTGAGGGCGACCAGTTCGAAGAAGCCGACTGGCGCGCCGGAGAACAGGGCGCGGATCCAGATGCTCAGAAAGTTGAACGCCCAGATGAGGAGGACCAGGACGACGAGCCCGATGACGGACCACAAAACAATATTGCCGGGGGTGACTTGTCCCAAAATGAGGTGGATGGATTCCATAAGGATTATTGGTCAGTTTGATGAATTGTGGAGTGGTCAATCGCCCGAACGACGACCCGCATGCCTTCGATGGCGACGACCTTAACGGGTGTTCCCTTGTCGATCAATCCTCCTTCGGTGACAACATCCACGCGTCGGCCCTGGAGGATCGCGGTGCCCGAGGGGCGCAGGGGGGTGTGCGCGACGCCCGTCTGGTGCAGCCATTCGGGGTGGGCGGCGTCGCTGGTTCCCAGGGCGCTCTTCGAAATGAAAATGCCGGCCACGCGGCTTTTCGGAAAAAAGCGGAACCAACAGGCGATGCCGAAGAGCAGTCCGATGACGACACCCAGGAGGATGGTGGTGCCTGTTTCGGCGCCGAACTCGACGTAACCGAGGATGACAGCGGCCGCCAGGCAGGCGAGGCCCAGGCCGCCCGCGATCAATCCGGGAAGGAAGACCTCGAGGAAGAGCAGAATCGCTCCGACGACCAGGAGCGTGATCACGATGGCCATGGTTGGAGGATAGGGGATGGCTTCCCGGAGGCAAGCCGCGACATCGGCGAGGGGGTGGGGCGGGTGTGATTGAAAGCGGGTGACGAGTGAACGACTCTCGAAGATTGGATCGGTGGGCGCGATACGGATGCCGTGCCCCGGAACGGGAAGCTTGATCCGCCGTCCGATGGAGCGTGGCGGGGTTGTCGCGCGGGTTGACTGGCATTATACCTTCGAACTTATACAAATTCCGGCTTTGTGGTGTCCATGAAATGTAAAGTGAGCGAGACGTCCTCCAGGCACCAGGATTGGTGCGAGCGGCTGTATCGGGAAAAGGCCGCGGGGATGGTCCTGTACGGGCGGGCGCTGGGGTTGGGGCACAGTGAGGCGGAGGACGTGTTGCAAGAGACGTTCGAGGCGATGCTGAAACTGGGGGGACCGCCCGAGGAACCGGGCCATTATTGTGTCCGGACCTTCCGGAATCGGGCGTTGAATTATCGTCGCGGCCTGTGGCGGCGGTGGAAACGGGAGCTGGAGTCACGGCGGTGGTTCGAGCGGGACCCCGGGGAGAGACCGGAGGAGCGGGCGGCGATGCGGTGTCTGGAGCGGCTGCCGGCGGAGCAGCGCGAGGTGATCGTGCTGAAGATCTGGCAGGGGCACACGTTTGACGCGATTGGAGAACTGCTGGGGTTGTCCCCGAACACGGTGGCGGGGCGATATCGCTACGGGTTGCGGAAGCTGCGGAATTGTTTGAGGGAAGAAGATTATGAGCGAATGGAACGAACTGGAGGATCGTTTGCGATCCTGGAGGCCGCGGAGCCCCTCCCGGGGGGTTGAGAGGCGTTTGTTTGGGGAGGTCCTTGAGGCGCGGTCGAGCCCGGGGGAAACTCCGCAGGCGATGCCGCGCTGGGTCTGGTTGGCCCCTGCCCTGGCCTGCCTGGTATTGGGCCTGATGGTGTGGCGCCATCCGATGACGGATCCGGGTGTCGAGCGCGGATGGCGCACCAACGGTCTGGCCGTGAGCGCGGCGATCAGCAACCAGACCCTGGCGCTGCTGGCACCCTTGTCGAACATCGAGCACAACCACTTTGTCCAGGGCACTTTTGAATGGACAAACGCCGGGGCATCCTCTTCAAG
>DATKEE010000244.1:0-2807 GCA_035544555.1 Candidatus Methylomirabilota bacterium | reverse complement strand
CGCTCGATGAAATCCAGCGCGCGATCCGTGCAGACATCCACGATATAACCCCGGGTGCGGATCATGCCTCCATTCTCCTCCAACGGCGCGTCGAAGTACTCGCCCCAGTGGCCCGAGGTGTGTCCGAAGTATTCGTCAAAGCCTCGCGCCATCGGATGATACGGCCACTGGCTGCCGTTGTGCCATTTGCCGAACGCGCCCGTCGCATAGCCCGCCGCCTGAAAGGCGTCCGCAACGGTCTTCTCCTCCAGATTCAACCGTTCCCACCCCGTGGACACACCCCGCACACCCCCGCGCGGATGATAGCGTCCGGTGAGGAACTCCGCCCGCGTGGGCGAACACACCGGACTCACATAAAAATGTTCCAACGAGACACCCTCACTGGCGATCGTGTCGATGTTCGGCGTGCTGACCTGGGGATTCCCCGAGTGGCTGAAGTCTCCCCACCCGGCGTCGTCGGCCAGGAAGATGACGACGTTCGGGCGCGACGAAGCCGCGTGCAGTGGCGCGACTGAGATGCCCGCATGGGCGAGAAGGAGGACGAAGAGAACCAGAACAGCGCCCCTCGACCAACTCCAACTCCATTCCCATGATTCATTTCGCAAGTCAGCGGCAATGTCCTGTTTGTTCGGTTCCATGTGTGTCGATCCATGATGCCCGCTGAACTGCCGGATGCGGGCGCGGTTGCGATATGAAATCGCTGCGGGTGTCGGCGCCGATTCTGCCCGCGTCACATGTCTTGACGCAAGAGTGGAAGGAACGCCGGTCTCCGACCCGGCCAGTGCGCACCCCACCCGCTGACTCGCCGGCTCGGAGAGCGGCGCTCCAATGCGGCCGTCACTCCCTCTTCCCCTTCCTTTCATTCCCTTGTCCACCACCCTCATTCGCGTTCATTTGCGTCCATTCGCGGTTCCCTCTTCGGACCGCCGTGTCCGCGCGAATCGAACACGTCTCCAAACTCAGCGGACAAGGCTGACCGCGCTCCGTTGACCAGGCGGCGCTTGACACCGGATGGGTTCGCCCTTATTCATCCCGGCAGATCTGGGTCCTGTCGGACGGTGTCGATGACATCGAGACAGGCCCGGGCTTAGCGGGTCCTCTTGATTGAAGTTCCTCCAAGCCTCCTTGCTGCAAGCATTGCAGCCCATTCTCCTCCACCTCCGGCGGGCTGAGAAATGCAATCTGCCGGAACACCGCAACATTAATGAATCAGACTGAACGGTCCGCCCCTCGAGGCGGATTCTCCCGGCCATCCAGCCGTCACCCTTCCCACCCACACTCCACACCCGCGGCTCCAAATGGAACCGCCGCGACGCCCGCCCCGACCACGAATGCGATTCCATCCCCCGGAACTCCGGGCGGAGAGCACGTCTTCAGCGCGCTGATTCCCGAGCTTCAGCGGGCGTTGGACGACTCCGGGTACACGATCCCGACCCCGGTGCAGGCGCGCTGCATTCCCCATTTGCTCGCGGGCCGGGACCTGATGGCCAGCGCGCAGACCGGCACGGGCAAGACGGCGGCGTTCACACTGCCGCTGCTGCAATTCCTCGCGGGCAATCCCCGTCGGCGGATCCCGCGAAAGCCAAGGGTTTTGATTCTCGCGCCCACGCGCGAACTCGCCGCCCAAATCGGCGCCAGCATCGCGACGTATGGAAAACATTTGAATCAGCAACACGCCGTCATCTTCGGCGGCGTCGGACAATATCCGCAGGAAAAGGCCATGAACCGGGGCGTGGATATTCTCGTCGCCACTCCGGGACGGCTGCTCGACCTCATTCAACAAAGGATCATTCAACTCGACGCGGTCGAAGCCTTCGTGCTCGACGAGGCGGATCGCATGCTCGACCTCGGATTCATTCACGACGTGCGCAAGATCATCACCCTGCTCCCGGAACGGCGTCAGTCGCTGTTTTTCTCTGCCACACTTCCGCCGGAAGTCGTGGCCCTTGCCGGCACCATGCTTCGTGACGCGATCCGGGTGACCATCACCCCCGAGCAACCGACGGTCGAACGCATCGACCAGCGGGTCATGTTCGTGGACAGGAATCGCAAGGACGCCTTGTTGATCTCTCTTATCGAGGGGGCGTCGATGGACAAGGTGATCGTCTTCGCCCAACGAAAGCGGATGGCCGACGTGATCACGAAAACATTGCTGGCGGCCGGCATCAATGCCTCGGCCATTCACGGCAACAAGAGCCAGAACGCGCGCACCGCCGCGCTGGAAGGCTTCCGCACCGGCCGGGTGCGGGCCCTCGTCGCCACCGACATCGCCGCGCGGGGCATCGACGTGGACGGCATCACGCACGTGATCAACTATGAACTGCCGAACGAGCCGGAAACCTACATCCATCGGATCGGGCGCACGGCCCGGGCCGGCGCGGATGGCGATGCCGTGTCGTTCTGTTCCGCATCCGAACGCAACCAATGGCGGGACATCGAGCGGTTGATTCGCAAGTCCGTCGCGGTGGATCGCGATCATCCGCACCATTCGGACACGGCTGAACGCGCGACGGGTGATGCCGCCCGTCCACCCGTCCGCGGCCAGCGAGGCGGCGGTTCCCCGTCGCGCCATCGAACCCATTCCCGCGCGCCGCGCGGCGCTCAACCCGCGGGCAGCGGTTTTGGCGGCCGACATTCCCGCGGAACTCGCGGCGCAAGGCGTCGCTTTCAATGATGCTTCCGGTGTCGCCTGGATAATTCCCTGCCCCTCTGATGCTTGCGCAAAAAATGCGCGGCAAATACAGCCTTAGCCGCGATTTTCGACCTCGTTTTTTAATTGCAAGGCCAACTCATCTACCTCCTAGCCA
>DATKEE010000243.1:0-4508 GCA_035544555.1 Candidatus Methylomirabilota bacterium | reverse complement strand
AACGAGCCCGTAGTCCTCGAGTAATCCGCTGGCACTACACAGGTAATACACAGCAGCTTGCTCGCGGGCGTCGGCATTTTCATCCCTCGCCAACCAATTCAGAAAGTTCCCGGCAATGCGCCGAGCCGCCACCCGATCGCCCGCCATCAATGTGGCAAGAAGGAGGTCTTCTGGCGACGTTTCCACGTTGAGATTCAGTTGCCGTTGAAAGTCGGCCCGGGCTTGTTCCCAGAGTCCGGCATTCGCGTAGGCTTTTCCTCGCGGCCCATGGTAATCTTGATTCTGCCGGATCAGAAACCCAAGGTGCCAGATTGAGAGACGCCATAACCGGCGAGCATCGGCGTCCAACGCGCGGGCACGATGCTGTTCGAGTGATGGCGAGGTGAAGTAGTCAGGCTGGCGGGTGCGAATGGCGTGTTGTGCCTGCATCATTCGATCATTCTCGATCGGGCGGGGCACCAACAGGGAATCTATCTCCTCTGGACAAAGCATCCATGTCAGCGCCTGAATGTCCTCAAAAGACCAATCCAAAGGCTCGTAATTCCAGATCCGTATGAGATCATCGGCTGTCAACACCCTCGGTTCACTGGGATGGAAAGCCGCACGCGAGAGGTCGCCCCCGTGTTGCAGCGGCACCGATATTGGTTCACCCGTGATCGCGTCCCAAAGGCGGGCAGTGCGGTCTCGGCTTGCGCTGACGACGAGTCGCCCGTCCGATGAAAACTCAGCGTGATAAATCCCTCTGCGATGGAACAACGGAGGCGTCCGCCGGTCTCCGGACTCGATATTCCAGATGGCGACGAACGGTGCCAAACCCCAACTTATCAGGGATTTCTCGTCCGGCCCGAACGCGGCGCCATACACTCTTCCTCCATGCCAGATGGGTGGGTTGGCAAGCCGGCCGGACTTTGCGTCCCAAATCCGAACTTGCTGATCCCTGCCCGCCGTTACGATCACCGTGTCGTCAGGACTAAACACGGCGAGATGAACCTCGTCGTCGTGTTGCAACGGTGGAACCAATGGTTCTCCGGTCCGCCAATCCCAGACTTTTGCATGATGATCCGCGCCGGCCGTTGCAACCTTGTTGTCATCCGAGCTGAAGGCCGCAAAAGTGACCCCCGCGTGTTCCAACCGCGGGCCGGCGGGCATCCCCGTTTCGGCATCCCAGACGACCGCCGAATTGTCCGCGCCGGCCGTGACTATGTAGCGACCATTGGAACTGAAAGACGCGCGGTAAACCGGCGCGTTGTGATCGATTCTGATTAGCAACTCGGTCGCAGCCGTTGACCAGACGGAAACCACGGTGCCGCGGGCTCGAAACGGTGCCAGCAGGAGCTTGGATCCATCGGGACGGAACTGGGCGCTTTGGGGTCGATTAAAGCCCAACTGGTTGGTGCTGATGGGTCCATCGGGATGGTTCATCGTCGCGCCATGCTGACTGCCGTCGTCCACGCGCAACAAGCGTGCGGAATTTAGCGAAACACGTAGGACCAATTCTCCGTCAGGGCTGAACAGGGCATCGAACAGGACATCGTTCAGCAGATCGTCGTCGTCACCTGCGATGTCGGACAACCCACCCGGATTGGCCAGTTCCCAGACGCGAGTGAGGCCGTCTTCGGCGCTGGTCGCCAGGCGCTGACCGTCCGGGCTGAAGGTGCAATGATGCACCCAAGATCCATGAAATAATCGGGGCCAAAGAGGACGCAGTGTCTCCGCATCCATCACTTGGGCATAGCCGGCTTCATCGCTTACGGCCGCTAACAGACCATCCGCACTATAAACCGTCGCTCCCATCCGGTGCGCGGCACTCTCGTTCTTGGCGACCAAAGCGCCGGTCGCGGCGTCCCATGAGCGGGTTCCATCCTCGTTGTTGTCGTCGTCCAAAGCCGAGGTGAGAACCCGTCGTCCGTCAGGAGAGAAAGCCACTCGTATGACTTCGTTGCCTTGCCGGAGATCCTCCGTCAATGGGGTTCCCTCCGCGGTGTCCCAAATGCGCAAGTATCCATTTCGCCCCTCTTTGACCCCGACAACAAATCGGGTTCCGTCGGGGCTGAATGCTACGGCGGTCACGGCGCCACGCATTCTGATCGGTGCGAACCTCGGTTTCCAAGTGTCAATATCCCACAGAGTGACAACGCCGTTCGTGTCGCCTGTGAGCACTCCTTCTCCGTCCTTCGTAAAGCAGGCCGCGGTAACCGAGGTGCCATGGCCCAGGTCGGCCCCAATGCGGATGCCGGTTTCCGTGTTCCAGAGCCGCGCCGGCCCACCTTCGCAAGTCGTCAGAATGACGCCGTCGTGGGGGGCGAATTCGATTGAGCGCAAGCCGCCTTCGTTGGTCAGCGGTGGACTCAGCGCCCGGCCTGTTTCGGCATCCCACAACCACGCGGAATTGCCCGACGCCGTTGCCACCAATCGACCATCAGGACTGAATCGAACGCGTTGGACGGCCTCCTCATGTTGTAACGGGGGAGTTACGGGAATGCCCGATGTCACTTCCCAAATCCGAGCCGATCGATCTTTGCTGGCCGTGGCGATCCGCGTTCCGTCCGGGCTAAACTCACACCAGGTGACGCCGGCATCGTGTCGCAGAATCCGGGCAATCCTGGGCATTTCCCCGATCACCGAATTCAGGCGAATACGGTGCATTTTCGCCCGTTCTGAGTCGCCTTCCACCCGTTTCAATGCCTCCACGAACCAAGGCAACGATTCGGCATGCCTCCCTTCATCGACCATGCGATTGCCATTGGAAACCAGCAGGCGCACGACATTATCGATGTTCTCTTGTGCATTCCTCTGACTCTCGTCGGCGTGTCGCAGGCTTTCCTCGGCCAACCTGAAATTCTCGTCGGCCAGCCGTTTGGCCTCGGTGGTCTGGTGGCGCTGGAACACGAAGGCACCAAGTGACACCAGCAGAATGATCGTCGCCGCGATGCCCAGTTTCTTGATCTGCACCAGCCGCTGTTCCAACTTCTGCATCCTTCTCACCGACTTGCCGCTTTGCATCAACAACAGGTCGTGCTCCATGGCCTCCGCGCTCTGATACCGGTCCTGCGGATTGGCGCGGCAGGCCTTGGCGATGATCGCGTTCAACTCGAGCAGGCGCTCCCGGTCGGGCGCTTCGGCGAGGGACGTCGGCAGTTCCGGGTAATCCTTGCGATCGCGGCCGGTGCAGAGTTCGTAGAGCACCTTGCCCAGGCTGTAGAGGTCGCCGGTCGGGGCGCCCGGCCCTTCCGGCGGCACGAAGCCTTCCGTTCCCACAAACGACCGCGTCGCGTCCACGCTGGTCACCAGGCCAATGTCCGCCAGCTTGGGGATGCCGTTGACGAAGATCACATTCGTCGGCTTGATGTCGCGGTGCACCAGCCCGTGCTTGTGGAGGTGTTCGAGCGCCGTGGTCAGGGCCAGACCGATCTCGAGCGTTTCGTCGGCGGTGTACTGGAGATGGCCTTCGTGGGCGCCGTAAAGTGTCTTCGGTCGGTAGCGTTCGGGGTCGATCTTCGCGCCCGTGATCTCGTCATCGGCCAGTTCCATGACGTAGTAGAACCAGTCGTCGGAGCGGCCGATGTGCAGGATGTCCACCTGGCTGTCGTGGGAACGGGAGACGGGCTCGAAACGCTGGAGGCCGGCGAACTCGCGCTCGAAGGGGCGGTCGTCCTGAAAACTGCGCCGATGGACCACCTTCACCGCGCGGTAGGTGCCCATGACATTGCGAGCCAGCCAGACGTCGCCGTAACTGCCCCGGCCGATGCACCGGAACAATTCGTGGTCGGGAATCAGCGGCGGTGGCAACGGCTCCTCAATCCGGATGCCGGGCGTGTTTTGTGGTGAACGGGGTGAATTCATCGTTCAAGCTCCAGATCCGGGAAACGAATCCAACAGGAGGGAACAGAGATCTGAGATTGAAAGCCTCCTCACATCGGCTACGGGTTCGGAGGAAGCCGGCGCCCGCTTCAAGTATCTGTGTCCATTTGTGGTCAAAACTCGGTTCCCAGTTTAAATCGATCGTTCCGGCGAGAACGTGTCGGCGAGCCGGTGGAGCAACCGGTCGCGAACGCGGTCGGTGCGGTGCTTCGACGTCGGCCGATAACGGCGCATGAGGTTTTTGGACACCCGGCCGAAGCGCAGTTGCACCCAGATTTCGAGCCAGCCAAGGTTGAGAAGAATATTCTTCACGCGCATCGAGGCTCCTGCTCGCTTTCGAGCTGCTTCAGCTCGAGCTTCACCAGCTTGCCCACGCGGTGCTTGGTTAGATATACCCGGGCGGTGGAAACTCCCAGGGTCCTGGCCACCTTGTCCGCCGGCCAGTCGCGCAGGACGTAGAAATCGAACATCTGGAACTGCTCGGCGGGGAGGCGTCGTTTGACCCGTTCAATGGCGGTATCCATGAGATTGCGCTCCCATTCCTCGTCCCAGAGCCGGTCCAGGTCATTGCTCCGTTCATCCGGAAACTGCTCCAGCCAGGCGGTGCCGTCGTCGTCAGGTCCGTCGAGCACGGGCGCGTGCTTCTT
>DATKEE010000242.1:0-4082 GCA_035544555.1 Candidatus Methylomirabilota bacterium | reverse complement strand
GTCCGGCGGCTGAGGGAGCGTGGGCTGGGGATATTGATCACGGATCACAACGTGAGGGAGACATTAAAGCTGGTGGACCGGGCGTATGTGATCCACAAGGGGGAGGTGCTGGTGGAGGGATCGGCGGAATTTCTGGTGAGCGACGCGAAGGCGCGGGAGATTTATCTCGGGCCGGAGTTCAATTTGTAGGCGGCGGTATTCCGGCTTTACGTTTTCAGGCGGTCAACCCAGTGTGCGCGCATGCAATGCGAGAACTTCACGGTGGAGCATTTCTACATGGAGCACGCGAGCAGTCTCCAGTTGAAGCTGGTGGCCGGCGCCGGGGGGTTGAAGCGCCTGATCCGGGAGCCGACGGTGAATCGTCCGGGTCTGGTGCTGGCGGGGTTTACGCGGTATTTCGCCTACAAGAGGACGCAGGTGATCGGCAACGCGGAGGCCTTCTTTTTAAAGTCCCTTCCCCCGAATGAGCGGCGGGCGCGGTACGCGAGTCTTTTTTCGTACAAGATTCCGTGCCTGGTGTTTTCGCGCAGTCTTCAGCCGGACCGGTTGTTGTTGAAGGCGGCGGAGGAGGCGGAGGTGCCGGTGTTCAAGTGTCCGTTCATCACGATGCGATTCATCAACATGGCGACGCTGGCGCTGGAGATGTTGTTCGCGCCGAAGGGGAGCGAGATGGGCAGCATGGTGGACATTCTGGGGGTGGGTGTGATCATTCGCGGAGAAAGCGGCATTGGCAAGAGCGAGTCGGTGCTGGCATTGATCGAGCGGGGATACAGCCTGGTCTCCGACGATGTGACGCGGGTGGCGCTGGTGGACGGGCGGGATGTCGTGGGGACGAGCGCGGAGGTGACGCGGAACCACATGGAGGTGCGCGGGATCGGGATCATCAATGTGGCGGCGATGTTCGGGGTGAAGTGCATCCGGCGGGAGAAGAAGCTGGATTTGGTGGTGACGCTGCAATTCTGGAGTGACGTGGATGACGTGGACCGGCTGGGAATGGAGGAGGAGACTGTGAAGATCCTGGGGATTGACATTCCGCACATCACGATTCCGATCCGGCCCGGGCGGGATGTGGCGCGGTTGATCGAGGTGGCGGCGTTCCAGACCAAGCTGAAGGCGAGCGGTTACAATCCGGCGAAGGAATTGAACGATCGATTGATCGCCCAGATGACGCGGGCCGGTTCCTTGTAGGCATTTGAACCGGAGGAACATGGCCGGCAGGCGGGATACGGATACCAAATATTGGCTGGCGGAAGCGGCGGGGTTCATTAAGAATCGGCGGCGCAGATGAGCCTTATCAAGAAAACCGGGGAAAGCACGAAGGCGAACCGGGAGTTGGTGGTGACCAACAAGCTGGGGATTCACGCCCGGCCCGCGGCGTTATTCGTCAAGACGGCCAATCGGTTCGATTGCGATGTGTATGTGGAGAAGGACGGGGAGAAGGTGAACGGCAAGAGCATCATGGGATTGATGATGCTGGCGGCGGGACCGGGGAGCCGGCTGACGGTTTATGCGGAGGGAAACGGCGCCACGGACGCCGTGACAGAGCTTGAGGCGCTGCTGAAGCGGAAGTTTGACGAGGATTGAGTTCGATTGGCATGCGGGAGGTCGCGTGCCGTATTCGACGTCAAGTGGAGGGCGAAGCCGGGTGAAGGAGACTCTGGCGAGCCGGCGCGAGCGGCTCCTGTTGTCGAGGGCATTGACACTTTCCGCTTTGACCTTCGCGGGGGGCTCCCTAATCTCGCCGCATGGCCGGTGTAGATATCGATGTCCGATACGTGGCGCATCTGGCGCGGATTGCCCTGACTCCCGAGGAAGAGACCAGGCTTGGCGCGCAGCTTGGGAGCATCCTCGCCTACATTGAGAAACTGAACGAGCTGGACGTCAGCGGTGTGGAACCGACCGCGCATCCGGTTCCGCTGACGAACGTGATGCGCCAGGATGAGGTTCGTCCGACGCTACCGACGGAGGAGGCGCTGAGCAATGCTCCGGCCCAGGCCAATGGGCTCTTCATCGTTCCCAAGATCGTCGAGTGACGATCCTCCCGGAATCCCCCCCGCCATGCTGAACCAGCTTACGATCCACGAACTCTCGACGCGGCTTCGAAAACGGGAGGTCTCCTCCCGGGAGGCAACCCAGGCATGTCTGGATCGCATTCGTGAGGTGGACGACCGGATTCGGGCGTTTCTGAGTGTGGATGCGGAGGATGCCCTGGCCCAGGCGGACGCGGCCGACAGCGAACTCGCCGGAGGCGGATCGGATGGCGCAAGACCATTGCTGGGGGTGCCGGTCGCGTTGAAGGATTTGCTGGCGGTGAGGGGCCAGCCGTTGAACTGCGCGTCCAAGATTCTCGGGCAGTTTGTTTCGCCCTATGACGCGACGGTGGTGCAAAAGCTCAAAGCGGCCGGGGCGGTGGTGTTTGGCCGGTTGAACATGGACGAGTTCGCCATGGGAAGTTCGACGGAGAACTCGGCGTTCCAGACCACGCGGAACCCGTGGGATACGAGCCGCATTCCGGGCGGATCGTCCGGAGGGTCGGCGGCGGCGGTGGCG
Source organism: Candidatus Methylomirabilota bacterium (assembly GCA_035544555.1). Classification (GTDB taxonomy): domain Bacteria; phylum Verrucomicrobiota; class Verrucomicrobiia; order Limisphaerales; family DATKEE01; genus DATKEE01. Next base: position 1,532 of record DATKEE010000242.1, on the reverse strand, counting down.
GCGGACGAGTGCATCGCGTCCTTGGGGTCGGATACGGGCGGATCGATCCGGCAGCCGGCGGCGCTGTGCGGGTGTGTGGGATTCAAGCCGACGTATGGCCGGGTTTCGCGCTACGGACTGGTGGCGTTCGCGTCGTCGCTGGATCAGATCGGGCCGTTGACCAAGGACGTGCGGGACGCGGCGACGATGCTGGGGGTGATCAGCGGGCATGACGCGTTGGATTCGACTAGCGTGGCGGTGCCGGTGCCGGACTATGGGGGGTCGCTGACCGGGGACATCCGGGGCGTGAAGCTGGGGTTGCCCAGGGAATACCTGGTGGAGGGAGTGGATGGGGCGGTGAAGGAGGCGGTGCAAGCGGCGGTGAAGCGGCTGGAGGGATTGGGCGCGGAGGTGCGGGAAATCTCGCTGCCGCACACGGATTACGCGGTGGCGACCTACTACATCGTGGCGACGGCGGAGGCGAGTTCGAACCTGGCGCGGTTTGACGGGATTCGTTACGGGCAACGGGTGGAGGGTGCGGATCCGATCGAGTTGTATGAACGGACGCGCGGGGCGGGATTTGGCGCGGAGGTGAAGCGGCGGGTGATCCTGGGAACGTATGTGTTGAGCAGCGGATATTACGACGCGTATTACCTGCGGGCGCAGAAAGTGCGGACGTTGATCCGCCGGGATTTCGAACGGGCGTTCGAGGAGGTGGACGCGATTGTGACGCCGACGACGCCGACCGCGGCATTCAAGGCGGGGGAGAAGATGGACGATCCGCTGCGGATGTATCTGTCGGACATCTTCACCATTTCGTGCAATCTGGCGGGGAACTGCGGGATCAGTGTGCGGTGCGGATTTACGGGCGAGCCGAGGCTGCCGATCGGGCTGCAGCTCCTGGGGAAGCCGTTTGGGGAGGAGACGATTCTGCGGATTGCCCACGCGTATGAGCGGGACGCCGGGTGGCTGAAGGAGCGGCCGGTGTTGCGGGGGAACGGAGGGTGAGAAGTTAGAGGCGAGAGGCGAGAGGTGAGAGGTGAGAGGTGAGAGGTGAGAGGTAAGAGGGAAATGAGTGCTTGGGCGGGGGGCGCATCGGGGTTTGGGTGGAAATTAATCAGTGTTCATCGCGGGGCTTCTGTGGCAGAAAGTGGGCATCCTATGGAGTATGAGGCTGTGATCGGGCTGGAGACGCATGTCCAGCTCAAGACACGTTCCAAGATGTGGTGCGGGTGCCCGAACGAGTTTGGGTCGCCGCCGAACACGAACGTGTGTCCGGTCTGTCTGGGATTGCCGGGTGTGCTGCCGGTGGCGAACGAGGAGGCGCTGCGGAAGACGGTCCTGACGGGATTTCTGCTGCAATGCGAGGTGGCGCGGCACGCGAAGTTTGACCGAAAGAACTACTTCTATCCGGACGCGCCGAAGAACTACCAGGTCACGCAATATGACCGGCCCTCGACGCGGAACGGGTTAGTGGAGTTTGAATTCGAGGGGGGAGTGGAGCGGGTGCGGATCACGCGGGCGCACCTGGAGGAGGACGTGGGCAAGAGCTT
>DATKEE010000241.1:0-4555 GCA_035544555.1 Candidatus Methylomirabilota bacterium | reverse complement strand
TTGCTTCTCGGTCACAGAGCGAAGGCTATGCTCCCTCGTCGCGCCTCGCCAGAGAGCCCTTTCCGGGAAAACAGGACCCCTTCGATTTTTAAAACAGGCTCTGAGGGCAATTATTAGAGCAACCAAAGGTGAATGGCGAAGGTTTTTCGTGTCCGCGTGATGAGTGGGGTGTGATTGAAAGCGGGTGAACCGTGAGCGATTTCAAAGAACCGATGGGACGGGTGCGATTCGGTCGCCCTGCCCCGGAACGGAAAATCAGAGCGTCGTTACCTCCGCTGCTACGCGATGGAATGGGCGTGACGCGCCCGCAGCCGTGAAGCCCGCATGACCCGCAATTCATCACACCCTGATGAGTGGAATGCGTCGCGCGGGCAAGCTGGCCGCGCTCCGGGGTGCGGCTCAAGCACAGCGACGGACGAACTTCCAACCGCCGGGATTCAAACCGGGCGCGTTCCTGCCCGTGCGACGTGGAAGTGCCGCATGACGCGAGCGGGTTTGGAGGATCCGAGGCGAAGTGTGGCTGGGGGAGTCGCGCGGGCAGGCTGGCCGCGCTCCGGGGTGCGGGTGCGTGTTGTCGATGCCTTGCGGCGGGAATTTCACGCGGTCGGAGAGGGGGTCCTGGAGGGTTGATGGCGGATTCGGGCGGATGCGCGTGATGCGGGTTGCTGGTATGTCGGTTGCTGGCTGAAACCGCAGCCTCTTTTTCGCAGTGGTTTACGAACGGATGAATGCCCGCACACCAGTTGCACAGGTTCCCGATAGAATCGCTCCATCGCGCGACATGGCCCGGGTGTGCTCAGAAGTATCAAACGGCGCGAAGGAGAAGCGTGACGGTGACAACGGCCGCCCGGGCGCCAGCGGAAGTTCTGATGCCGGTTGTCCGGAGATGATGAACGCGTCGATGCCGGGGCGGGAGGATGCGGGGCTGTTGTCGCTGCGGACGTTTGAGCGGGTGTGGAAGTATCTTCGATTTTGACGGAAACGTCAGGGTGGGGCGTGGGTGGATTGGCCCGGTTCAAGGGATGGTTGAGCCGGGCCTTTTCCATCCTGTGAGAGTGTCGTCACCATTGCCGCAACGCGTGTGACGGATCAATTAAGGGTTGGAATGGGACGGGCGGAATGGAACAATCCGCGGTCCGACACAAGTCATTCGAGCCGGTTGTTTGCCCATGAATCCACCCCCCGCACCCATTGACGTCAACGATCCGATCAACGCGAAGATTCTGGCGGTGTCGGAGGATCGCATCCAGGGGTTCCAGCGCGAGCCATTGCGGGCGATCGCCCGCGAGTCCGGCGTGGATCTGCCGGTGGTGATCGAGCGGATCCAGGCGATGTTGCGGGGCGGGACGATCCGGCGGGTGCGGCAGACATTGCTGGCGACGAATCTGGCCCGCGGAGCATTGGTGGCGTGGGAGGTGCCGCAGGAGCGGCTGGACGCGGCGTTCGATTACATGTTTCAGGAGGATCCCTTTTCCGGGCACGTTGTGACGCGTTCGACGGACGCGGCCACCCCCGGATCGACTTACAAACTTTGGACGACGCTGAAGGTGCCGCAGGGATACTCGCTGGCGAAACATTGCGAGTTTCTGTTGAGCCGGACAGGGGCGAAACATTTCCGGTTGATGCCGGCGAAGCGGTTGTTCGCGCTGGGCGTGGGCCACGTGCGCCGCCGGGGCATGCCACCGGGAAGCAAGGCGGACGTGCCGGCGGAGGCCACCGAGGTGACGACCGTGAATCTGAACGATGAGGAATGGGGCATCCTCGAGTCGTTGAAGCGTGAGTTCGCGCCGGAGGAAATCCGCGAGCGGCTTTGGGACGCGCGCGCGGAGGAAGTCGGTGTGAAATTGGAACGCTTTTTCGAGGTGGGCGAGGATCTGGACCGGCGGAAGGTGATCGGGCGGTTTTCGACGTTTCTCGAGCATGTGAAGCCGCTGGCGACAGGCGAGCGGGTGACGCGGTTCAACGCGCTGTTTCATTGGGCGGTGCCGGCGGGGCGGGAGATCGAGGCGGGCCGGGAAGTGGGGCGACATCACATCATGACGCACGCCTACTGGCGGGAGGGCGGACCGGAATTCCGCAATGTGAATGTCATGGGCGTGGCGCACGGGACGGACAAGGACCTGGTGCTCGCGCACAAGGCGGCCATTGACGAGCATCTCGAGAGAGTGGGGATTCCAGTCAGCTACACAAATGTGTTCTGGGGCGGGCGGAGCGAGATCAAGCCGTCGGAGATCTCGCCATTTGCCTATCGCGACTGGTGCCGGAAGGTGGGGTTGGATCCGGAACGGATGAAAGACTAAGAGCGTGTTTGTAAAATCATCATGGGATCGCCGGATCGCGTTCCGTGTGCCGCCTTCGGACGGTTTGCGCCATGGGCCGCCTGAAGGCGGGACACCCAACCGGGGTTTTCAAAACACGCTCTAAGACAAATAACGCACTGTATTGTTGGATTCAGTGGGCGTCAGAGCGGCCCACACTGCCCGGGGGGAATTCCAATGGGACCTGTTCTCAAGCTCATTAGGCCTTCTGAATAAGGTCCCGCACAGCGGAAAGCAGGGTGGCTTTGTTAAACGGTTTGGCCAGCACCGCGTCGGCGCCGAGGAGCCGGGCAGCATGCAGGTAATCCCCGGAGGTAATCACGCCGCCACCCGAGATCGCCAGGATGCGCGGGCCGGACGGGGACTGCCTCAGCTTGCGAATGAGTTCCATGCCCTCCATGTCCGGCATGACGATATCGGTGATGACCAGTGAGGCCGGGGTGGCCTTGAGGAGCCGGAGGGCCTCGGCCCCATTCCCGGCCTCGACGACGCGGAACCCGGCCTGGGACAGCAGCATAGCCATGATGTGACGCAATCCGGCCTCGTCCTCCACAAGGAGAATGGGCGCTGGTTCGGGGCCTTCGGCGTTCATGTGGGAGATGGGGTTCTCCCCTACATACGTTCGAACCGGCACCGATCTTTCAAAAAAAAACCGGCCAGATGCGATCACACCTGGCCGGCGGAGATGGATCCTATCCGGCCGACAAGTATCAATTCATTCGAAGTCCGTCAGGATCAGCGGCCCAGGAGCCGCGCGGGGCCGCCTCCCATTTTGGACATCATACGCTGGAACTTGCCCATTTTCTTCATCATCTGCTGCATTTGGGTAAAGCGGTTGAGCAGGTTGTTGAGTTCGGTGACGCGGACACCGCTGCCGTTGGCGATGCGGAGGCGCCGTCGGGCGTTGAGGATTTGGGGGCTGCGGCGCTCCTTGGGGGTCATGGCGCAAATCATGGCTTCCATGCGTCGGAACTCCTTTTCCTGTTTGGAGAGGTCGGCTCCTTTGAGCGCCTCGCCGCCTCCGGGCAACATGCCGATGATGGATTCGAGCGAGCCGAGTTTCTTCATCTGGCGCAGTTGATCGAGAAAGTCCTCGAGGGTGAACTGGCCCTTGCGCATCTTCTCCTCCATGCGCTTCGCCTCGTCCATGTCCACGGTCTCGGCGGCGCGTTCCACGAGACTGACGACGTCCCCCATTCCGAGGATGCGGGAGGCCATGCGTTCGGGGTGAAAGGGTTCGAAGTCCTCGTGCTTTTCGCCCACGCCCACGAACTTGATGGGTTTTCCGGTGACGGATTTGAGGCTGAGCGCCGCGCCTCCGCGGGCATCGCCGTCGAGTTTGGTCAGGATGGCTCCGGTGATCTGGAGGGCCTGATCGAAATGGGTGGCGACATGGACGGCTTCCTGGCCGGTGGCGGCGTCGAGCACGAGGAGAACCTCCTGCGGTTTGACGGTGTCGCGCAAACGGACGAGTTCCTGGACCAGGGGTTCATCGATCTGCAGCCGGCCGGCGGTGTCGAAGATCAGGGTGTTGCGATTAGTGATGCGGGCCTGGTTGAGGGCTTCGCGGGCGATGGCGAGGACGTCGGTTTCGCCGCGTTTGAGGAAGACGGGGAGATCGAGTTGCTGGCCGAGTTTCTCCAACTGGTCCATGGCTGCGGGGCGATAAACGTCGGCGGCCACGAGCAGCGGGGTGCGGCCCTGTTTGTGGAGGAGGCGGGCGAGTTTGGCGCTGGAGGTGGTTTTGCCGGAGCCGTGGAGGCCGATCATGAGCACGCAGGCCGGGTTACCGCTCAGGGTCAGTTCGCTGTGGGTGGAGCCGAGCAACTGGATGAGTTCATCGTGGATGACCTTGATGATCTGCTGGCCGGGTTGGACGCTTTTGATCACCTCCTGGCCGAGCGCCTGGCTCTTGACCTTTTCGATGAAATCGCGGGCGACCTTGAAATTCACATCCGCGTCCAGCAGGGCCATGCGGACCTCGCGGAGGGCGTCGCTGATGTTGTCCTCGGTGATGCGTCCGAGTCCGCGAAGATTCCTGAAGGCAGTCTGCAGCTTGTCGGTCAGACTATCAAACATGAGGGCACGGTAGAGGAGCGCAGGTCTGAGGAACAGTTGATTTTTCGCACCTACGCCTGTGCTCGCAAGCGCCTAATCTCAAGCCGGTAATCTTCAGTTTGAGGATTTTCACGCGCTTCCCGGAATGTTTCTTTTTTCGCAACCGAGCTTTTTCTTGC
>DATKEE010000240.1:0-6523 GCA_035544555.1 Candidatus Methylomirabilota bacterium | reverse complement strand
GCGTGTGGGCGAAGCCTTCTACCGCGCCAGCGTCTTGGAGTGCGGTTCTGGGCGAAGACTTGGAGATTGGACTTTATGAGCAGGTAGTTGAACTTTGCCGCAATCTTTAACGCAAACTTCTGGAATCTACTCCGGGTGGCTTCCAGAAAGAGCTCGTCCCGGCATGTGAAGTACAAACGCAAGCATAGTTCGCGGTAAAGTTTGCGGTAAAGTCGAGCCTGCTAAATGTCCAAACACCAGGGCGAAGCCCTCCACCGCTTTCGACTGCCGGACGAGCGTTCATCCAGCGCACCACCTCCCCACCCGCTCGAAAAGCGGCGAATCCGCTCCGCTCCATCGCCGCACTCCAAAACGTCGCCGACAACTCACCGCGCCAGCGAATCGCGGTATTGTTTCGGCGACATGCCGGTGGATTGCTTGAAGGCGACACAAAAACTGTTGGCGCTTTGATAGCCGCACATCCCCGCCACCACCTCGAGCTTGTGATCGGATTCCGCCAGCAGCTTCCGCGCGCGTTCGATCCGCACCCGATGCAGCTCCTGGCCGGGCGGACGCCCGAGTTGTTCCTGAAATGCCTTGTGCAGTCCGCGCCGCGACATCGCCGCCACGCCAACGAGATCCTTCACACTGATCGGTTCGTGGCTGTGCTCCCAAATGAACCGGAGACTCCGCGCCACGCCCGGATGATTCACCGCCAGCAGATCACTGCTCTTGCGCGCCACCAGACCGGCCGCCGGAATGCGAAGGGGACGTTCGGACGCTTGCTTCCCCCGCATCAATCCATCCAGCAGTTCCGCCCCGCGATAACCCAGCGTCTCCAGATTGGTGTCCACGCTGGAGATCGGTGTGTGCATCGCGTCGGGCGCCAATAGATTGTTCTCCGCGCCGACGATCGCCACCTGTTCCGGCACGGCAAGAAGCGCCCGCTCGCAGGCCTCGAGAACATCCAGCGCCTGCTCGTCGTTCGCCGCGAAGACGGCCAGCGGTTTGGGTGAATCCTTGAGCCGTGAAGCCAGCCAGTCGCGCTTGGCCCTCCACTGCTTTCGATCCTTGCGGTAAACGGGCGATTGGTGCCAGCGCAACCAGTCCGCGTCATGATCCGCGTCGCGCAAGACCCGCAGAAAACCCCGTCCGCGCTCCTCGTAGGACCAGTTGTCATTCTCGCTGTAGAACAGGAAATGCCTGAACCCGCGCGAAAGAAAATGCTCGGCGACGAGGCGTGCGGCATCGGCGTGGTCCTCCAGCACGCGCGGGAACTTCAGCTCCGGCCTGCGGAAACTGAAGTCCACCGTGGGCAACCGGGCCTGTTGAACGAACTTCGCGAGATCATCGCCCGCGCCCAGCCACGCCAGGATGCCATCCCCCTCCCAGCCCCAGGGAATCACCCGTTCGCGCGCCAGATTCGCGGACAGATACCACCCCTGTTCCTGGGCGTACTTTTCAATGCCCCGATGCAGCCGGTAATCATACCAGCCCAGCGCAATCAACACTCGCCGCTGCCGTTTTCTCATGTGCGTCCAAAGGAGTGCCCAGTCATTACACTGTTTTGGACGGCGTGGGAAGCAATCCCGGCGCATTGGCCGCCCTCCGATCCCCAGTGCAGTTTTCTCAAAAACCTTTGCAAAAGTTCCCGGTTTGGATGCGGGGCATCGTCTGCTAGACTTTCCGGCCATGACCCCGCCAGTCTCCCCGCGAACCGGACGTCGTGCCCGGCGCCCATCGCCCGGCATCCTTCCCCCGCCCTCGTTGACATAAACCGAAATCGACCATGAATGCCCGAACCCATCCCCGCAAGACCGCCGTCATCGCCTCCGCCGTGTGGCTCCTGCTGGCCCACACGCCACCCCTTCTCCACTCCGCCCCGCAACCGCGATCCGCGGATGAGGCCTGGGCGCGCGTGCCGGAGATTCTCAAACGCATTGTTCCCCCATCGTTCCCGGCGCGGGATTTCCCGATCACCGACCATGGCGCCGTGGGGGACGGAGAGACGGATTGCACCCGGGCCATTCGCGACGCGATTGCCGCCTGCAGCCGTGCCGGCGGGGGGCGTGTCGTGGTGCCGGCGGGCACCTTCCTGACCGGCGCCATTCACCTGAAAAGCAACGTCAACCTTCACCTCGAACGCAACGCCACCCTGAGATTCAGCACGGATCCCGAGGATTTTCTGCCCGTGGTTTTCGCCCGGTTCGAAAGCACCGAGGTCATGAACTACTCGCCCTTCATCTACGCCCTCGACCAGGAAAACATCGCCATCACCGGCGAGGGTACCCTCGACGGCCAGGGATCCAAGTCGATCTGGCACTCCTGGAAACAGACCGGCCGCGAGGACGAACAACGGCTGGTGCGGATGGGCGACCAGGGGGTGCCGGTGGCGGAGCGAGTCTTCGGCGCCGGAGGAAAATTGCGGCCCAACTTCGTCCAGCCCATCCGCTGCCGCAACGTCCTCATCGAGGGCGTCCGATTCGTCGATTCACCCATGTGGGTTCTAAACCCGGTCTATTGCACCAACGTCACCGTCCGGGGCATCACCGTGGATTCCAAAGGCCGGGGCGGGAAGGCCCCGAACACCGACGGATGCAATCCCGAATCCAGCACCGACGTCCTGATCGAAGACTCAGTGTTCAACACCGACGACGATTGCATTGCCATCAAGGCGGGGCGTGATGCCGACGGCCGGCGGGTGAACATCCCCTCCCGAAACATTGTGATCCGGAACTGCCGGTTCCAGGCGGGTCACGGCGGTGTCACGGCCGGCAGCGAAACCGCCGCCGGCATTCGCGGCGTCTTTGCCGAGAACTGCAGTTTCGACAGCCCGGACCTCAAAATGGCAATCCGCATCAAGACAAACCCGCGCCGGGGCGGAGGCGTCGAGGACTTCCATGTGCGCGACTGCACCGTCAAAACGGCCGTCACCGGCATTCACATGACCATGCGGTATGACAGGGTGGTGGAAGGCGACGCCATTCCCACGGTGCGCAACATCAGCATCCGCAACGTCACGTTCGAGAATCTTAAACAGGCGGTCTTCATCGAGGGAATCTCGGACGACGCGCGAATCGAGCACATCACAATCGAAGGCTGTGATTTCCGAAACGCCGAACAGCCGAGCCTCGTGACCCACGCAAACGACGTCCGCCTGATCGACACCCGGGGTACGGGTCTGGATTTGTGAAATTGAACAGCGGCAGCCTGGCCCAGTGGGGATTGGGCTTGAGTTTGACGAGGGTTGGCAGGGCGGCGGTCATGCCTTTGCCTGCTGGTTAAACTGTTGCTCGAACTCGCCCACGACGCCGAGGACTTCTTCAAACGTGGGTGGCTCGCCGAAGAAATAGGGTTCTCTCATCTGCTCGTAGTCAGCTCGCCACGTCTCGCGATGAGCGGCGGCCGGCACGAGACGAAAACTCCCCGGCTTGCGGGCGTCCTGGATCTCCTGAGACTTACGGAAGAAGACGAGACGGTGAGCATGAACCGCGTCGAAGAGCGCTTTGTCGTCCCTGGCCTTTTTGCCCACGCCAGATTTGATAAGGCAAAAGAGGTCGTAGTAGTGCCGTGCCAAAGCAGGTTTGGGCACCGGCGCCTTGCCGCCGTAATTCGCCTCGTGCTGCAGCATCGCTTTTTCCCAGAAGGTGCGCTCCGGAGCGACGGTGCGCACGGCAAACCGACTCGGTCCCAACACAACAGGAAAAGCCTCGGCCAGGTAGGGCTGTACTTCGGGCGAACTGTTTGGCTCAATGTCGGAACGGGCTCCGGGTTCGATCTTCACGACCGGGTTGAGGCCGGCTTGAGCGCCCTAGGCCGTCGGATAGGTGAAGAGCAACTCGATGCTACCGTCTGGAGAATCCTGCTCGGTCAAGGTCCATGACCGGTCGGTGGGCATCTTGGCCTGGAGGCGACGTTCGACAGCCGGTTTCAGCACGGCATGGATGTAATCTCGACTGGCCTCTTTCAACGATTCGAGGCGGCGTTCACGCTCATTGCTCCCGATGCCTGCTTCATCCGGATGTTTGTCGAACGTGGCGCGATCAATCACGAGGTCGATGTCCTCGGAGAACCGTTTGATCAGTCCATAGCATTTGGAGAGCGAGGTGCCGCCTTTGAACGTCAGCCGGGGACCGATGTCGGGCAGCGCGAAGAGTTCGCGCAGGGTCCAACATACCCAGAAGTCTTTTTCCATGCTGGCGGGCTGGAGCGAGCGTCGCGCACCACCTTCGGTGCAAAGGGCACGTTGGTCCTCCGGCGAGAGTTTCAAATAGGCGTCCACTGGATGCAGCGGTTAATCTTTGGCCAGCCGGTGAAAGATGTCGGCGATCCAACCGGGTGCTTGAGGCGCGTCCTGCACCAAGGCGGCACGGTCAGCCGGTTTAATGTTGCGCCGCAAACGGGCAATCATGTCATCGTCCACCTGTTTGCGTCCAATCCAACGCAGAGCCTGAATGACGAGCGCGCTCGTGGGATTTTTGGTTTTCACGGTGCGGGCTGTGGTGTGCTTCAGGATGAGCGGTGATTTGCCCACCTGAATGCGGCGTTTGCGGCCATCAGTCAGGAAAACCAGCTTCATTGGCACTTGGTCGGACAGTCCCAGTATGTTGGCCGCATGTGCGCCCGACGGATGCAGCGTGGCTTTGTCCCGTTTGGCGACCGCTTTGGCCACGGCATCAGTGGTGGTGGAGAGCCGCCCAAAGAGAGGATGGCTTCGCGGCAGGTCATAGAGACCACGGCCTACTTTTCTAAGTATCCCCGCCCGCGTATTGCGCGACAGGGCCTGATCCACGGCAGCCCGCGGGCCGAGATCGAGAAAGTCTGCGGGCGTGAAGACCCTTGCCTTTCCCCGCGCCCGGATGCGGTCAAGGATTCGCCGGTCAATGGATTGAGTGTGTTTGCCCATATGTTTTGTCAGAAAACGATATGCGTATATCTGACAAAAACAAGCTGCTTTTCAGGTGATTATTAGTCAGCGCATGGGTTCCCTCTTGCGCCGCTGATGCTATTTCAACAGGCCTCAAAGGCAAGCGGGAACGCCGGTGACACCCACACCGGGCGCGCGGCAGTCATCAGGTGAGCAGCCGGGGGTCGAACACGAACGGCTCCGGCCTGCCGAGGAGGATTCTTTTGAAGTCGGGATGCGCCGGGTTGAGAAGGTAGTTCGTTTCACCCGTGATGATGCTGGGCAGGGCGAGCACTGCCGACCGCGCCCCCTGCACCCAATCATCCCCGATGGCTTTGGTGGAGGGCGGCGGCGGCTCGGTCCGCCAATCGGCGGGCAGGTTTTTGACCGGGAACACTTCAACCAGTGCGTCATCGAACTTCACGGCCATGGCGACGTATTTGAAGAGCATCGGCGGGTTCAGATGCACCAGGCTCTCCAGGATGGCGAGCGACCTGGTGCAACTGGCGTAAACCACGGCAACACCGCGAGAGTTCCAGCGGCCACCGGTCTTCGCCGCACCCTCACCCGTAACCGTAAAGGCGGTGGCGGCCCGCTTCTCCTTTACGATGCGCCACGCTTCGCCCATCAGGAATAAACCCCGTATTCAATCCGGCCCAGCAGGTCCTCGACCTCGCGGGCGCCGACTTCCGTCTCAGCATATTCAAGCGGCACAGCGCCACCCAGGCCGAATTGCGGCGATGTCAGCCATTTGCGGGCATTTTCCTCAGACTCCATGACTTCGACGGCCTTGCCCATCAACCGCGCGAAGCGAACGACGCGATCGGATTCCACAGGGTCGAGTTTGCCTGCGGCTTTCCGGCGATGCAGTGTGGCCTTGGAAATGCCCAGCATGGGCGCGAGCTTTTCCATGGGCACTTCAAGAGTCGCCTGCAACTCGTTCAATTCCTGCACCGGCAGTCCAACCTGGAGCACTTTGATCAGTTGGGGTGTGGAAAATCCGGCGTCAGCAATCTTGCCGCTCGGCCCGCGAACACAATAGTTGACCACTCCGCTGCCGGAGGTCTTTTTCATCACTTGCTTTGTCAAGGTTTTGATCATTTGATACTTTAAATAGTCTCATTTGAAAACGATGTCAACTGGCGTTCTGAGCAGGTCGTCCAGCGCGGCGGGACGCCGCCTGAACTCGCAGCCGGGACGGCCGCGATACGTGGCAATCCTGGGGATCAGCGGAAAGTTTCCAGCCGATAGTAGCGGGCGGGCGCAGCGTCCGGAGCTACCGTGACAGTGTGGGTCCCCTTCTCCTCGGATGGCGGAAGCGCGAAGAGTTCCTCCCAGTCACCCACAGTGAGCGCATCCGCGCACAGCAATCGATAGTGACGTCCGGGAAGCACTTCAAAACTCAGGCGGACTCCTTCTCCGGCCAGCATATCGAATTCGAGGCGCACCGTGCTCGCCGCCCAGCGCGGATCGGTGCCGGCGAGGTATTCCTCCAGGTTCGTCAGACCGTTCCCGTCCGTGTCCACTCCGGCGTCGTCCGCCATGGGGTCCAGGCCATGCGCCATTTCCCAGGCATCGGGCATTCCGTCGCCATCGCTGTCCACGTCGGGATCCTGGGGGTCATCGTAGCCCGGCGAT
>DATKEE010000239.1:0-7263 GCA_035544555.1 Candidatus Methylomirabilota bacterium | reverse complement strand
GAACGAAACGTTCAGGACGCCGAAGATCAACAGGCACACGATGCCCGCCGCGGCCGCCATGAACATGCCCAGGTCCCAGGCGTTCCAGGGCGAACTGGGACGGACGTCCGGGGCGCCCTCCACGCTCGCCGGAATCAACTTCTCCAATTCGCCAAGCCTCGCCCACGTCCGCTTCAGCCGCGACTCCAGATAATCCACACGATCCTCATGAATCCGCCGGCGCTGTTGACACCGTTCAAGCTCCGCCGCGTGATGATGCCGAAAGACGGCGCGATGATAGGCCTCCACCGCCTCACTCCCCAGCTCGTCCGGCAGACCGGCCTGGTTGCGGATGAACTCGAGATCCACGATGGACGTTCCCGTCGTGCCGCCGGTTTGGGCCGGTGTTTGCATGGCTTTCCTCGAATAATGGAACAACGCTCCAGGAGCCCCCTCCATCCATCGGGATGGAACCGCCGCTCCCCTCACTCCACAGGATCAGTTTATATGTCCACGGCACCGCGACGCGTTATCTTCCGCCGGCCCGACATTCTCCGTGACTGGGAACGTCGGGCCGGGCGCCGGGTGTCAACGCCGCTGAAAAGGGTTGTCACTTCCTTGCGTGTCTCCTTCAGGCCTGAATCCTCCGCCATCAACGCCGGGCTGCTTCAACTCACGCGCGTCAACCTCGACCTCGACCTCAACCTCAACCTCGGGTTCAAACTTGTCCCGCTGTTCGTCAAGCTGGTTGAGTTGTTTCTCGATCCGCTGCAATTGCGCGTCCAGAGCGGCACGCTGCTTCTCCATTTCCCGCCGTTCCGCATCGAGGGCGGCACGCTGCTGTTCCAATTCCCGCTGTCGCATCGCCAGGCTCTGACCCTGACGGTCCGGATGCCGCCGCGCCAAGGCATGGGCTTCCGCTTCGAACTTCCGCGCTGCCTCCCGCGCCAGCCGCGCCGAGTGCCGCTCCAATTGCCTGACGTCGCGCTCAGTCTCCTCCTGCTGACGTGCCATCAGCTCCCAATCAACCTCCGGAATCTTGATCCGTTTCGTCTGAAAGACGTCGATGTCCGGATGGGCGATATGAAGTTCAAGTTCGTTGTGCCTGCGCTCGAACAATGGATCCGCCCCCGATCTCCCCGGGATCTTCGCCCCGCCCTTCTGTTCCACCAGCGATTCCACCAGCCGTTCCAATCGTTCGATGCGTTGCTCCATCGACTCCTGATCGTGCCCCTGGTGGGCCCAACCCACTGCCGCCATGGGAGGCACCGGCGCCCGGTGGGGCGCGGGGTCGGGATGGGGTTGCGGCGCCGTCGGAACGAACGGGGCGGTCGGCGTGTGCGCCGGAGCCGACGGAACAACCGGCTGAACGGGCGCCGCAGTCCCAGCCCTCGCTTTGAATCGAGGCGAGGAGGTCACTTGAACCGACCGTCCCCCCGGCGCTGGTTCAATGGAAATCGTCGAGTCATCAACCTCTGAGGTATGGACAAAGGCCGAGCCCGTGACGCGGCGCGCAGCCCCGGAATCGTAAGCCGTTTCGATCGTCACCACAGGTCTGGCAACAGGAGCCTCCATCGCGAGCACCGGGGTGACATCGACTGTCTCCTTTGTCGTCACGACGGTTTCCCCGGCCGGTTCGAAGGTCAGACGCGGTCCGGCATGCAGACCGGCCGCGGCAATCAGGACGGTGATTGCGGTGAGCGTCCCCACTCCGGCACGCGCCAGGCGGGTGGATTTGTTTCGTTGTGTGTCGAGCAGCATATCGATCCTTTCCTTGAGTTGACTTCGTTGACTCCATGCAGCCGGCGCCGCCAACCAATCGCGGCCCTGAATCCGGCTGGCAAATTCCGCAAGAAACATCGCGTATTCCCGTGGTGTCCCGCGCGCGGCCAGGACATGGTCGTCGCAGGCAATCTCCCGATCCACCGTGAGGCGGCGCGACAACCACCACACCGCGGGATTGAAAAAGTAAACCGCCCGGATCCCCTGCTGGATCAGATTCGTCCAGTCGTCGCGCCGCCGCACATGCGCCAGTTCGTGTCGAAGGATCGACTCCACTTGCGCGCTGCCGCCCAGACCGGAGGCCGGGGATGGCAACACCACCGCCGGACTCAGAAAACCAGCGGCCAGCGGCGTCGTCGTCCCGCAACTGCTCAATAACTTGATCCTTCGACCGGGCCGGACCTCCTCGCACAGCGCCTGAAACAATTCGCCCGCCGATCCTTCCACCGTCCGCGCCCGGCGCTTCAACCGCAGCAGCCAACCCACCTGCCGGATCAGACCGCCCAGTCGAAACACGGCGATACCCAGCCAAAGACCGGCCAGCGCCAGACTGACCTCGCCCCGCAATTCCGATCTCCAGATCCACCGCCAATCCGGCGCGACAGCATTGCCTGCCTTCAGGGTGCCGTCATCATCGATGGCTCCGGCCGGCTCCATCGCCGGATTCGCCCGCGACGCCACAAGGCCGGCAACGGCGGAAGCGTCCGTCGCGTCCACGCCACCGCCGCGTGGTTGCCACTTCCGGTTCAAATCATGCCACGAGTTCACGGCCGCATCGGAATTAACAGGCGCGGCTTCGTCTGCCCGTTCCGTGCCGCCGGCGATGTCCCCCCCGGCCTCCTCCACGACCGGAACGCCACTCCGCCCGGTACGCGGGACGTTCCATTCTCCCGCGTTCAATGATTCAGGCAGGCGCGTGTCCGTTGACGGAACACCCTCTCGCGTCAAAACCGATTCCCCAGCACCGGAGCCCTTCCCGGGGAGGACTCCTTCCCCTCGCGCGACATCATCCCCCGGCGACAGGAGAAAGTGGCCGGCCGGCAAAAGGGCCACGGCGACCAGCGTGGCGAATCCGACCGCGTGACGCGTGGCGGCATTGACGCGGGGACGCGTCTTCCAGATCAACCAGACGAACCCGGTGAGCAACAGGCCGTGCACGGCGCCGTTGACCAGGGCGCCAAGCAACCGGTGCGCGAGGGGTTCCAGTTCGCCGATCACGGTTTGGAATCGGGTTCGCCGGATTCCCGAATCCGGCGTTTGAGCTCGTCGAGTTCCTCGGGCCGCAACGCCTCGTCCCGCAGAAAGCTCAGGACCAGTTCGCCGGGCGACCCGGAGAAGAACTTCGTCAACAACTGCCGCACCGCCTTGCGCGCGGCGGTTTCACGGTTTACACGCGGGGTGTAAACGTGCGCGCGGCCGCGCTTGCGACAGGACAGATACCCCTTGTCGCGCATGATCCGCATCATGGTCAGCACCGTGGTGTAGGCCGACCCATCCTTGCCCGCGAGCACCTCCGCCACCTCCGCCACTGTCGCCGGACCCCGCTCCCACAACACCTCCATGATCCGGTGCTCCCCGTCCGTCAGCGTCAATGACTTCTTCCTCGCCATGATTCGTATCGTCGCGGAATTAAAATTGAACTATTAACGAATTAGTATGTGAAGAAAACACGACCTCCCCTGCCGTGTCAACTAATCTTTTAGTAGAAAATTCTTCCCCGCCTTAGAGCCTGTCTGCGGCCGCCTCCTCCTCCACCACCCGGCCGTCGAACAGATGGATCTGCCGTTGCGCGTGCCGCGCGAACCGCGGGTCGTGCGTCACCATGCACAGGGTCGCCCCCTCCTCGTGCAGATCGCGCAACAACGCCATCACCGCCTCCCCGTTCTTCGAGTCCAGATTCCCCGTCGGCTCGTCCGCCAGCAGGATCGACGGCTTCCCCGCCAGCGCCCGGGCCACCGCCACGCGCTGTTGCTGGCCGCCGGACAACTGCGAGGGATAGTGGTTCACGCGATGCGACATGCCGACCCGTTCCAGCGCCTCCTGAACGAACTGCCTTCGATCCGCCGCCGTCGTCCCGCGATACGTCAACGGCAGTTCCACGTTCTCCCGCACCGTCAGATCCCCGATCAAATTGAAGCTCTGAAAAATGAAGCCGATCTCGCGATTCCGGATGCGCGCCCGCTGCGCAAAACCCAGACTCGAGACGTCCTGATCGTTGAGGATGTAGCTCCCCTCCGTCGCCGTGTCCAGCAACCCGATCAATGAAAGCAGCGTCGATTTCCCGCAACCCGACGGGCCGGCAATCGACACATACTCGCCGCGCGCAATCGTCAGATGCACTTCTGACAGCGCGTGGGTTTCGATCTCGTCGGTGAAAAAGACCTTCTTGATCCCGGTCAGGCGAATGAGCGCAGTGTCCGTATTCATGAGATTCCAATTAATCCAGTCGCACCCGATCGAACTCCTCCCACTGGGACATGTCGGAGAGGATGACCTCGTCCCCAGCCTCCAATCCTTCCACCACCTCGATGGTGCTCACGGAACTTCTTCCCAGCAGGACGGCGACCCGCACCGCTTCGCCCCGGTCCGGCACGACCTTGAACAGGCCGATGCGGCTTTCAGACTGCCCTTGCACGGGACGGCCGACGTGCAGGACGTCCTCCAGACGCTCGATGAGTATGATTCCATCGACGCTCAAGTCCG
The DNA here is from genome assembly GCA_035544555.1 of Candidatus Methylomirabilota bacterium. Taxonomy (GTDB): domain Bacteria; phylum Verrucomicrobiota; class Verrucomicrobiia; order Limisphaerales; family DATKEE01; genus DATKEE01. The sequence continues at coordinate 2,799 of DATKEE010000239.1, read as the reverse complement.
GTCGCGCGCCCTTCGGCAAATCGCCCCGCAACGCGACGTCCACCGTGACGGTTCCATTCTGGACCGACGGATCCACCCGGACCACTTCCCCCGGAATGACGCCGTTGCGAGTGTCGATGGAGGCCGACTGGCCGATTTGGACATCCCGCGCCTGGGTCTCGGCGATCTTGATCTGCGCCTTGAGGCGCGTGGGTTGGACGATCTTGGCGAGCGTGGTGCCCGGTCCGATACGCTGGCCCACCTGCAAGGGCTCGGCATCCCCGATCTGCTGCAGCACACCGCTCAACCGGGCGCGCACACCCAGTCCGGCCACCCGCTTTCGCTTCAGAGCGAGCGAGGCCCGCAGCTTGGCCAGATCGGCCCCCTGAACCGCCAGTTGTGCCTGGTCGGACTCGTCGAGAATCGCCAGCCGGCGCTGCTCCACCTGCAGCCGGGCGTGCAGTTCATCCGCCTTCGCCCGTGCCCGCTTCACGTCGAGCGCGGCCACCAGGCCGTCCCGGGCCAGCGTTTCGTTCGCTTCGGCCTCGAGCAACGCCAGTGTGCGGTCGGCCTTCAACGTCGCCACCACCGACTCCTGGCCAAGCCGTTCGCTCTCCAGCCTCACCTCGATATTCTTCAATCCCGCTTCAACCGCCTTCAATTGCCACTCCAGATCGAACGCCTCCTGCTCCAGATCCGGATTGCTCAACTCCATCAGAATCGTCTCCGGCTCCACCGCCGCGCCCGGCAACACCAGAATCCGCTCGATCCGCCCCTCCGTGTCCGCCTGCACATACTGGATTTGTTCCGGCACCAACGACCCATTCCCGCGCACCTGTCGCAGCATGTCGCCGCGGCGGACACTGTCGGTCCAGACCTGCGCGCGATCCACGCGCGGCGCGGCCGGCTCCAGCCGGCTCAAGCCCAGCGTGACTCCCGCCAGACTCATCAGGCCCAGTACAGCCAGCGCCCAGCGTTGCCGCCGCCGACGCCGCTTCAAATCTGGCCGGTCAATATCCATGTCATTCGAGGAACCGCCGCCAAGCCAACATCAACACCACACCAACCCGCGGGGAGACGGAAACCGATTCAACCTTGCCTTGCAGTCCGGATGCCATCGGGACGCGCGGCGCATGTCCCGCGCTGCGCCGAAGCCCGCGCCGACACCCAACCACGCTGAACACAGGCGCGTCGTGGCGTTGGCCGGGGATGTCATCCGCCGCGATCCTGGTGCTTTCCGCGGGCCGGCCGGATCAGCCGGGGAGACGACTGTTTCGATCCCGGGAATGACCGGTCCCGCGAATGGGACGACCGGCATCATTCGAGAGGCAACTGAAGCGTCACCACCGCGCCGGAATTCCGGTCCTGGTTCGCCAGTGTCAGCAGGCCATCGTGGGCCTCCGCGATCTGTCGGCACAGCACCAGGCCGATACCCGAGCCTTCCGGTTTTGTGGTGAAAAAGGGCACGAACAAGTTCGCCGACTCGGGCACTCCCGGACCGTTGTCACTCACCCGCAGCAGCAGCGCGTTGTCCCGCGTCTCCCAGTTCACTTCCACCCGCGCCCCGCCGGATGGCCTTCCGCCCAATGCGGCGTCCACCGCGTTCCGGACCACGTTGATGAGCAACGCGTCCATTTGATCCGGGTCCGCCTTGAGAACCGCGTCCGCCCCCTGCCCCAGAGTGACGGGCAGTCGCGGCTCCAACCGGATGACACGCCGGATCCAATCCCGGACGTTCACCGCGCGCTTGACGGGTGGTGGAAGCCGGGCGAGGCGCCCATACGCTTCCATGAACCGGCTCAAGGCCTCGGCCCGAGATCGGATCACACCCAGCCCGTCCCGGACATCCTTCTCCCAATCCTCGGGACGCGGCTCCCTGTCCATCAATCGCTCAAGACTCGCCCCGATCGACCGGACCGGCGCCAGGCTGTTGTTCAACTCATGCCCCAGCACCCGGATCAAGCGTTTCCATGCCTGACGCTCCTCCTCCCGCAACGCGCGCGACAGATCGGTGATGACCAGCAATTGATGCGGCCGCCCACCCTCGCGAAAGGTCGTTCGTCGCATCGCCCATCGGCCCATGCGCCCGCCGAATCCACTCTCAATCAGGCGCGCCGCATCGCCTTCAAGACACTCCGCCAATCCGATCTCCCCCGCGGTTTTTCCCGGAATCTCCGACACCGGTCGATCCAGCAATTGCGCGCCCGCTCGATTGACGAACTGCAACCGCCCATCGGGATCGAACGTGAAAATCGCCACCTCGATCTCCTCCATCACCTTCCGGAGAAGGGCCTCCGCCTCGACCCCTTCCAGACGTTTCCCGCGCAGGGATTCCGCCAGCGCGTTGAGTTCCAGGACCAGTTCCCCCAACGCGTCGCCCGTCCGCCCGCCCCGCATTCGGAGACTGTAATCCCCTTCGCGAAGACTGGATATGTGGTTGGACAACGTTCGAAGCGGAAACCGAATCGCGTTCACCAGACGCCAGGCGAATCCCAGCGAAACACAACCCGCCAGGACCAGCACCAGAGCGGACCAACCGGCGGAGATTCCGCCCGACAGCACCAGCACGCTCGTGGCGGCAAGGCCCGGCGCCATCACAAGCAGCGCCAGGAACCAGATTCGGCGTTCAAAGGACCGGTTCGACATCGAAATCCAGGTGAAAGGAAACTGGGCGCGTCCGTTTCGCGGGCCAGGTCTTGCCTGCCGCGCGCGGGCGATGCTGATGATCGTGGTTTACAATCCGAACTTTTCCAACCGCCGGTAGAACGCGCTTCGGCTCAATCCCAGCGCCGCGGCCGCGTCCCGCGCATTGCCGCCGCA
>DATKEE010000238.1:0-4324 GCA_035544555.1 Candidatus Methylomirabilota bacterium | reverse complement strand
GAGTTGCCGAGGGACTTCGACATCTTGCGCCCCTGTTTGTCGCGGATGATGCCGGTGAAATAGACGTTGCGGAACGGCAGGTCGCCCATGAACTCGTAACCGACCATGATCATGCGCGCGACCCAGAAGAAGATGATGTCCGGACCGGTGACGAGATCGGTGGTGGGATAGAACGTCTTCAGCGTTTCGTTTCGCCCGTCCTTGTCCGGATCGCCGGTCCAGCCCATGGTGGCGAACGGCCAGAGCCAGGAACTGAACCAGGTATCGAGGACGTCGGAGTCCTGGGTCCAACCCTCTCCAGAAGGTGAATCCTCACCGCAGTACGTTTCTCCATTCCGATACCACACGGGGATGCGATGCCCCCACCACAACTGGCGGCTGATGCACCAGTCCTGGATCTTTTCCATCCAATGGTCATAGACCTTCGCCCAGCGTTCGGGATGGAACTTCATCGTGCCGTCGGCCACACACGCGCGCGATTTCACGACGCTGGGGTATTTCAGGAACCATTGTTCGCTGAGGCGGGGTTCGATGGGGACATCGGCGCGTTCGCTGAAGCCGACGTTGTTCGTGTAGGGCTCTTCCTTTTCCAACGAACCGATCTCCTTGAGCTTTTCGACGGCGACCTTCCGCGCGGCGAACCGGTCCAGGCCCGTCATCTCCGCACCGGCCAGTTCGTTCATCGATCCGTCGGCATTGATGACTTCGAGGAGCGGCAGGTTGTGCCGTTGTCCAATTTCGAAGTCCGCCTTGTCATGAGCCGGGGTGACCTTGAGCACGCCGGTGCCGAACTCGGGATCGATGTGGTCATCGGCGATGATGGGCAGATGGGCCTGGTTGTCGAGCGGCAGCGGGCGTTTGACGTGTTTCCCGATCAGCCGCGCGTAACGCTCGTCCCTGGGACTGACGGCGACGGCGGTGTCGCCGGGGATGGTTTCGGGCCGCGTCGTGGCGATGGTGAGAAACGTGCCCGGTTCCTCGACGACTTCGACCTTGAAGTGCCAGAGGAAGCCCTGCTGTTCCTTCATCACGACCTCCTCGTCGGAGAGGGCTGTGAGCGACACGGGGCACCAATTGACCATGCGTTTGCCGCGGTAGATAAGGCCCTTGCGGTGGAGGTCCACGAACACCTTTTGGACGCAGCGGGAATACTCGGGGTCCATGGTGAACCGTTCGCGGGACCAGTCGCACGAGGCGCCGAGGCGTTTGAGTTGTTCGATGATGAGGCCGCCGTGTTTCTCCTTCCATTCCCAGGTCTTGGCAATGAACTTGTCGCGCCCGAGATCGTTTCGGTGGCGGATCTTGCCCCCCTTTTTCAGGGTTCGCTCGACGACCGTTTGGGTGGCGATGCCGGCGTGGTCGGTGCCGGGGAGCCAGAGGACCTCTTTGCCGTCCATGCGCGCCTTGCGGGCGAGGATGTCCTGGAGGGTGTTGTTGAGAACGTGGCCCATCGTCAGCACGCCGGTGACGTTGGGCGGGGGGATGACGATGGAATAGGCGGGGCGTTTCTCCGACACGCGCCCGGGATCGGCCGTGAAGCAATGGCGGTCCAGCCAGAAGCGGTACCATTTCTCCTCGACCGCGCCGGGTTCGTAGGCTTTGGAAATTTCAATCATGCAAAAGCAACTTGTGGCAACACTTCCGGCCAACCGCGAATCAACGCCAATCCACGCGAATGGGAACGGCTCCGGCCACAGCTCCAGGACAGCCGGCTCGCGCGGACAAGGCTGTCCAGGCATCCTGCGGATGCACCACGCGCATCGAGACGACCGGGGACATTCTACTTCTTCAGGAGCGCGTATTCCATGCTGTCGATGAGGGCCTGGAGACTCGCCTCGATGATGCTGTCGCTCGCTCCCACGGTGCCCCATTCGTCGCGTCCGTTGGTGGACTCGATGAACACGCGTGTCTTTGCCGCCGTTCCCGTGGCCGAATCCAGGATGCGCACCTTGTAATCGGTCAGACGCACCTTCTTGATGGCCGGGAAGAAGCGTCGCAGGGCCTTCCGGAGCGCGCCATCCAGGGCGTTGACCGGGCCGTCGCCCTCTTCCACGGTATGTTCGATCTGGCCCTCGACGCTCACCTTGACGGTGGCCTGACAGACGGAGACTTCGACATCGCGCCGCATGGAGACATGATAACCGAGCACCTTGAACGGCGGTTCCTGGTGTTCGAGAATTTTCCGGATCAAGAGGGCCAGGGACGCCTCGGCGGCTTCGAATTCGTAGCCGGCGTGTTCCAGTTCCTTGACCCGGGCGAGGATCGCCTTCAACTCGGGGGTGTCGTTGCCGATTTTGAAGCCCAGTTCCTGGGCCTTCATGACGATGTTGCTCCGGCCGGCGAGATCGCTGATGAGGATGCGGCGGCTGTTGCCCACGCGGGCGGGATCGATGTGCTCGAAGCTGTGGGCGACCTTCTGGACGGCGTTGACATGCATGCCGCCCTTGTGCGCGAACGCGGAGGCGCCCACCCAAGGCTGGCGGTCGTCATGGCGCAGGTTCGCGATTTCGTCCACGAACTGGGACAGCTCGGTCAGCTTGACGAGCGAGCGTTCGGGAACGCAGCGCAGGTTGAGCTTGAACGCGAGGTTCGGAATGACACTGGTAAGGTTGCAGTTGCCGGTACGCTCGCCAAACCCGTTCATGGTCCCCTGCACCTGGGCCGCGCCCACCTCGACCGCCGCCAGCGCGTTGGCGACGCCAAGACCGATGTCGTCGTGCGTGTGGATGCCGACTTTGGTTTTCAGTTTCTGGCGGGCCGTCTCCGTGATTCTCCGGATCTCGTTCGGGAGACAGCCGCCGTTGGTGTCGCACAGGACCACCCAATCCGCGCCGGCATCCTCGGCCGCCCGGAACGTGGCCAGGGCATAGTCCGGATCGTCCTTGAAACCGTCAAAGGCATGCTCGGCGTCGTACACCACGAACTTTCCGTGTTCCTTAAGGAAGCGGATGGTGTCGCCGATCATTTTGAGATTCTCGTCCGGCGTGGTGTGCAGGACCTCTTTGACGTGGAGCAGCCAGGTTTTGCCGAAGAGCGTCACCACGGGCGTGGCCGCCTCGATCAGCAGCCGCACCTGGGCGTCGTCGGCGACCGCCACGCCTTTGCGCCGGGTGGAACCAAAGGCGGCCAGGCGCGCGTGCTTCCATTTGCGGCGCTTCGCCTGTTCGAAGAATTCAATGTCCTTGGGATTCGACCCCGGCCAGCCGCCCTCGATGTAATGAATCCCGAAGGCGTCAATCCGTTCGGCAATGCGGAGTTTGTCCGCGACCGAAAAGTTGATGCCTTCGCCCTGACTGCCATCGCGCAGGGTCGTGTCGTAGATTTCGACTTCGGGTTTCATGAATTGCTGGTTCGGCCGGACCCGCCGGCTGCCGGGATCGGAGGACGGCGCCCGCCGGGGTCAAGGGTTGGAACGGAAGGAGTGTCCCCCCTGTCAACCGGCCCGGTCATGCGAACGGAAGGGGATTTCTACGACAGGCGTAAGGAGATGCAAAGTCCAAATCCGGGATGGATACTGGGGGGCAAACTGGGAAGCGATACCGATACCGATACCGACAATCTTTCGTTCATCCGCGACCCTCCCGTCCATCCGCGGTCCCACCCAGGAGCGCGGCCGGCTCGCCCGCGCGACTCCACACTCATCCACCCATCCCGCTCCACTCCATCCCCCAGCAATCCTTCCCCTCCTTCATACCCGAAATCCGCGGTTTTCTTCTTCGTTTAGTGAAGGGGAAAAGGGATGGTGCTCGGGGCCGGAGTCGAAATCGAAATCGAAATCGAAATCGAAATCGAAATCGCCGGAACGAAGGGGAAAACCGGGCTGCGGCGCGATGGCTACACGAGGTTATTTTTCGATCCCAAGTGTCCGCCGGAGTTCCTCCATCTCCATCTTCTGGATGGCTTCATCCGCCGCGCGCTGGCGCCGTTCGTGTTCCAGCCTGTTCTCCGCCTCCGCCTGGCGGATGCCCGGGAGGCGGGACCGCTCGTCCTGGACGGCCAGCGAGGCCACCTCGGGCGTGGGCAGAACCGTGGGACGGATCAGGACCATCAACTCGCTGCGGCGCTCCTCCTTCGCGGTGCTCCGGAACAAGGCGCCGAGAAGCGGAATGTCCTTGAGAACGGGCACGCCGGATTTCGTGTTGTCCTTTCTCGTGCTGATGAATCCGCCGAGGATGATGGTGTCTCCATCGCGAACGGCGACCTTGGCCTCGGCGGTCCGGTCGATGGTGGCGGGGACGCTGAAGTTGTCGTCGATGGGCACCTCTTCGCCCAATTCCTGGACCTGCTGCTGGATCTCGAGGACGACGAGGCCGTCCTGATTGAT
>DATKEE010000237.1:0-3128 GCA_035544555.1 Candidatus Methylomirabilota bacterium | reverse complement strand
ACCGAACTGATCGGCGACAACCAGACCGTTGTGTTCGAGACTCCGGCCTCCAACGCGCCCGGCTTCTACCGCGGTTCCGTCCGACTCACCCAGCCATGAACCGTGACCGAACCGAAATCCCGGACATCTCAACCGCCATGAAAACGATCCTGAAAACGCCGCTGATTGCGCTGATCCTGATTCTTGCCCTGGTTCCCTCCCGGCTTGCCGCCCAGACCAGTCCCATGCTCCAACTCCAGACCATCGAGACCACCACCGGCGGTCCGCTGGAGTTCACCTTTCGCGACGATGGCACCGGCGCCACCAATTACGTTGCCCAGTTTTCCCCGGTGATCGGTTCCGGCGCCTCCTGGACCACGGATTCCACCGCGGTGATCACCTCCCTCGGCGGAGGCGGGTTTCAGGCCGTCATCCCCGATCCGGCCGGAGCGAACGGATTCTATCGCATCGTGGGACTCGGGGGCACGGCGGGGGAGATCATCATCAACTTCGCGACCACCGCGTTCCAGGTCACGGAAGGCGGCATGGTTTCCCCCACGATCACCTTCAGCGCCCCGTTTACCGGCACCATCCGCTATACCATCAGCGGGACCGCCATGACCGGCGACTACGAGACATTGAGTGGCGAACTCCAGGTCAACAACAGCACCACAGCCACGATTCCCATCACGCTGATCGACAACGGATCGATCGGCGAGTTGAAGAACCTCATCTTGACGCTCGAAGCCGCCTCCGGGACGCAACTCGGCGCGAACAGCCAGACGACCATCACCATCGATGAGAACGACGCCCGTTGGGAAGGCAGCTTCATCTCCGGCGAGGCCTCCCTCCCGTTCACCCTCGAACTCATCCGCGCCGGCGGGGCGGTTCAGGGCGCCCTGGTCGGCGATGCCTACAGCTTCTTCCCGCCCGATCCCATCCCGGCCACAGTCACGATGAGCGCCACCTCCTTCACCGCGGCCATCCCCGGGATTCCCATGCCGGCGGAGGCCACGCTCCTGAATCTGCCCGCGGTGATCGAATTGAACCTGAGCGCCACCGATGGCCTGGAAGACGAGGAGGTGGGAGACAACTTCATCCAGGGCCAGGCCACCCTCCAGACGACCTACCCGGGACATTCCCATCTCGACACCACCACGACGGGCAGCTTCCTGATGCAGCGCCCCGCCGTCCGCCCCTCCACCCGCGAAGTCGAACTCCTCACCGCCCCCTGACCCCAAAGGGGTCACAAAGGGGTCAGTCAATAGTATTGACAACTTTTTTTATGAACCTCCAGGCAGGCACTCCACAGTTCAGGTTCGCCCCGGAACGGCCCTTGCCGCGTGGCGGGCGGTGCCTCCTCCGCCGCGCGCTTCGTCGTGCCGCTCTCGCTGTGACCATTCTTCAGATGACGTTTTTCCCGGGGACCCTGTTGGCCGCGATTCCGGGCGAGTTGCTGGGAGAAACCAAGCTCAGCGATGTCCCCGGCCAGGGATTTGGCAGTGCCATGCTCGCTGTCCAGGGCGACACCCTTGTGGCCAAGACCAATGTCTATGTCCGCATCGGCACCGACTGGGTCGTCCAGGACCAACTGGCCATCGTGGACCCCGTCACCCCTTCGCCCATCGCCGTGTCCGTCGCCATTGACGTCTCCGAGGAAATACTGGTTGTTGGCAGCCGCGACGGCGATGGCGGCAAAGGCGCCGCCTACGTCTTCGTGAAGGAGGGGAGCAACTGGACACAGCAAACCATGCTGCAACCGGCCGAGGCCGGCGATGGAGACATGGCCGGCTTAGAGGTTGCCATCGAGGGGGAATGGATCGTGGTGGGCGCGCCCGAGGGGACCGAGCTCTCCAATCAATCCACCGGCCCCGGCAGCGCCTACATCTTCCGCAACATCGGCGGCACGTGGACCCAGGTGAAACGCCTGGTCGCGGACGACGCCGCCGAAGGCGATTGGTTCGGCGAAAACCTCGCCCTCAGCGGCGACCTCATTGTCATCGGCGCGCCCGGCGATACGAACGCTGAAGGAGAGGACAATGGCTCCGCCTACGTCTTCGAGCGCAATGCGGGCGGTCCCGACCAATGGGGCCAGACCGCCAAGTTGGTCCCGCCCAAGCGAACCATCGTGCACCGGCTTCATGCCGGTCGGGCGGTGGACGTTTCCCGGGATGTCGTGGTGCTCGGGTCCGAGGAAGGATCCTTCGTTTATCGCAGGCAGCCGAATGGCACATGGGTTCTCGAAGGCGATTCCCTCCGGCATTCGTCGGTCGATTTCCTGACCCAGGTCAACTCGATCGGTCTCAACGACAACGCCGACAGCTTTGTCGCCGGCGATTTCCAGCCCGACGGCCAGACGGGCGCCGCCTATCTCTTCAACTGGACCGGAAGCGAATGGGCTGAGGCGGCGCTCCTCGAGGCCGGCGACGGTGGCGGCGGACGGTTCTTCGGTTGGGCGCTGGATGTCAGCGATGAAACCGTCGCGGTGAACGACAGCACCGGCAACGTGTATGTCTATGCCCCGGATTACGCGGATGAAACCCTGGTTACCGGTTACGTTCGCAAGTCGCTTTATTACGAGGACGCCGACAACTCCCCGTCGTTTCCCAGGAGCGAGGCGGCGTTTCGCTACAAGACCCTGTTGTTCGCCGAGGACGACGCGGATCCGGAACGGCGGGTCCGCGCGCGGATCGAAGAAATTGGATCGCTCTACGGAGCCGACGAACGCGCCCGCGCGCAGGATGCGGAGGATCGCGTCCGGCTGGCTCTGGAGGCCCTTCCCGGCAGCGGCGCCTACGGGAAACTGCTGCTCGACATCCATTACGACAGGACGGCTGCGGAGGCACTGTTCCTGAAGGACGCCCTCGCCAAAGCCGATCTTGCCCGGCTCGGCCCGCCCTCAACTCCCGGCGGTTTCGTCATCGATGATGAAATCGGGTGGTACGAATCGGCGCTGGAGATCTGTGTGAACGCCCTGCAGCCCTACCTTTCCCTGTTGAACAACGATCTGGGCCATCCGCAGATCGAACCTCCGCAGGGCCATCAGATATTTCAAAGCGAAGTGCCCGGACGTGCACTGATGCCCGCCACCTACCTGGACACAGGCGGCGATCCGCATCCCGTGATCGAGGACGGCGGTCCGCTCTTCA
>DATKEE010000236.1:0-5088 GCA_035544555.1 Candidatus Methylomirabilota bacterium | reverse complement strand
AATGCCGGCGACATTGGCGCTCTGGAATCGCGATCCGGATGACCCGGTTCTCACCTTGGAACTCAAAACCGCCTTCCAATCCGATGCGCATTCCCTGCTGACTCTGGCTTCCGACTCACCCCACGCCTCCCGCTTTCTCCCCGAAATCACCGCCCTCCTCGATCACCCCGCCGAAAACACCCGCCGAAACGCCGCCCGCGCCATCCGCAAAATCAAAGGCGACATTCCATGATCCGCCAAATCGCTCTCCTTACGAAAGCCGCCCCGAATGTCTCACAGTCCTCTCCCCCAGCCTTCGAATTCATCCGGATTCCGGCCCGTGGGAAAGAGGGACAAGATCACCACTCGGCCGCCCTATTCCCCCGCCCTCCCCACACAAGCTCCCCGCTCATCACGCCGACCACTGACCACTGACCACTGACCACTGACCACTCATCACTCATCACTCACCACTCCCCCAATGATTCCCCGCGAAATCCTCAGGAAAATACGCCAGATCGAGCTCCGCACCAGCCGCCTCGTCAGCGAAACCCTCGCCGGCCAGTACCACAGCGTCTTTAAGGGCCAGGGCATGAACTTCGATGAGGTCCGCGAATATCAACCCGGCGACGACGTCCGCTCCATCGACTGGAACGTCACCGCGCGCATGAATCATCCCTTCATCAAGAAGTTCGTCGAGGAACGAGAACTCACCGTCCTCCTCGTCGTGGACCTCAGCGGCTCCGGCCTCTTCGGCTCCGGCGGCCAGTCCAAGCGCGAACTCGCCGCCGAAATTGCGTCCGTCCTCGCCTTCTCCGCCATCCGCAACAATGACAAGGTCGGCCTCATCCTCTTCACCGAGGAGATCGAACTCTTCATCCCCCCGCGCAAGGGCCGGCGCCACGTCCTCCGCGTCATCCGCGAAATCCTCTGCTACGAACCCCGCCGACGCGGCACCTCCCTCAATCGCGCCCTCGAATTCCTCGCCCGCATCGCCCACCACCGCGCCATCGCCGTCATTCTCTCCGATTTCCTCGGCGAAAATTTCACCGACGAAACCGAACCCGACCGCCCGCGCCATCGCCCATTGCTGACCGCGTCCCTCGCGCAAACCTCCTACGCCGCCCTCCGCCAGGCCAATCGCCGCCACGACGTCGTCGCCGTCCAGATCGTGGACCGCTTCGAACAGGAACTGCCCGCGCTCGGCCGCCTCATCCTCAAGGACGCCGAAACCGGCGAGGTGCTCGAAATCAACACCGGCGACTCCCAAAAGCGAATCGCCTTCGCCGAACGCCGCACCCGCGCCGATGCCCAACTCCGGCGTCTCTTCCGCTCCGTGAACATCGACTCCATCACCGTCCGCACCAATGAACCCTACGCGTCGGCACTCGGACGTTTTTTCGAAACCCGCGAAAAACGACGCCGCCACGGTTGAACGCGCCCGGAATCACGGGTATGGAATTGCCGGAAAATTCACGTTCAACCTTGCATGGCCGATCCCACCAACAACTCCGCCCTCGTCGTTCCCGCCGACTCCGGCATGGCCCCCACGAACGCGCTGCGCGACATCAAGCCGCCCGTGGAAATTCCCGGCTCCTGGGCATGGCTGGGGTGGGTCGCCCTTGCGCTCCTTGTCCTCGCCATCATCGCCGCCATCGTCGTCTGGCTCACCCTCCGAAAGCGCCGCGTCCAGCCTCCCCCGATTCCCTTCACACCCCCTCACGAGGTGGCGCGCCGGCGCTTGCAGGACGCCCTCGCCCTGCTCGATCAACCCCGCCCCTTTTGCACCGAGGTCTCCGATACCATCCGCATCTACCTCGAGAACCGCTTCCACCTCCGCGCGCCCGAGCGCACCACCGAGGAATTCCTCGCCGAACTCCAGCACAGCCCCCTTCTCTCTCCCGATCAAAAGCTCAGCCTCGGCGACTTCCTCCAGAGCTGCGACCTAGTCAAGTTCGCGCGCTACGAACCCGAGCGGCCCGAACTTGAGGTGCTCTGGAACTCCGCCTCGCGATTGATCGACGAAACCGAACCCGCGCCCGTGCAGGAATCCGCGCCGGCATCACAACCCGGGGAGGCCGCATGATGACCTTCGGCTCCCCCTGGTTCCTCCTCCTGTTGCTCGCGCTGCCAGTCCTCGCCTGGTTGAAAGGCCGCCAGGGCCAGGGCTCCGCCTTCCTCTACTCGGACGTCCAACTCGTCAAAACCATCGCCGGCATCAGCCGCTCCTCGGCCGGGCGCGTCCTCCCCCTCCTCCGCTGGCTCGCTCTCGCCCTGTTCATTCTCGCCCTCGCCCGCCCCCAACTCCCCGAAGGCCAGGACAAAATCAGCGCCAGCGGCATCGATATCGTCGTCGCGCTCGATCTCTCCGGAAGCATGGCCGCCGAGGACTTCGAAATCTCCGGCCAGCGTGTCAATCGCCTCGCCATCGCCCGCGAGGTCCTCAAGGAATTCATCCAAAACCGCCCCAACGACCGCATCGGCCTCATCGCCTTTGCCGGACGCGCCTATGTTGCCGCGCCACCCACCCTCGACCACGATTACCTGCTCCAAAACCTCGACCGGCTGGACCTCAACACCATCGAAGACGGCACCGCCATCGGCTCCGGCCTCTCCACGTCCCTCAACCGCCTCCGCGACCTCGACTCCAAAAGCAGGATCGTCATCCTCATGACCGACGGTCAGAACAACGCCGGAAAGATTCCACCCCTCACCGCCGCCGATGCCGCCACCGCCCTCGATATCAAGGTCTATACCATCGGCGTCGGCACCCGCGGCAACGCCCCCATGCCCTACATCGACATGTTCGGCCAGAAACGCCACCGCCAGATGCGGGTGGACATCGATGAGGACACCCTAAAGGAAATCGCCCAACGAACGGGCGGCCTCTACTTCCGCGCCGACAGCACCGAAACCCTCCGCCGCATCTACACCGAGATCGATCAGCTCGAAAAAACCGAGATCGAAATGACCCAATACCAGCGTTTCACCGAACTGTTCCCCTGGTTCACCCTCGCCGGCATGGGGCTCCTCCTCCTCGAAATCATCCTCAGCCAGACGATATGGAGGCGACTGCCATGAGATTCGGTTCCCCCCAGTTGTTCTGGCTCCTCCCGCTGCTGCTCCTGTTCGGCGCCTTCCTCATCCTCGCCTGGCGAAAACGGCAGCGCCTCATCCGCGAATTCGTCCAATCCCGGCTCCTCGCCGCCCTCACCCTCAGTGTCTCCAAATCCCGCCAGAAACTCCGCCTCTGGCTCGTCTTCGCCGCCTTCGCCCTCCTCCTCCTCACCCTCGCGCGCCCCCAATGGGGTTTCGCCTGGGAGGAGGCCACCCGGCAGGGACTCGACATCGTCGTCGCCATCGACACTTCCCGCAGCATGCTGGCCGAGGATCCGCCCCCCGCGAATCGTCTTCAACGAGCCCGCCTCGCCGCCCTCGACCTGGTCCGCCTCGCCCGCACCGACCGCTTCGGCCTTGTCGCCTTCGCCGGCTCCGCCTTCCTCCAGTGCCCGCTGACCCTCGACAAGGAGGTCTTCCGCCAGAACCTCGACGCCCTCGCTGTCGGCATCATCCCGCTCGGCGGCACCACCCTGTCGGAAGCCATCAACGCCGCCCTGGGCGCCTTCGAAAAGGAATCCACCAACCACAAAATTCTCGTCCTCCTCACCGACGGCGAAGACCACGATGACGGCGCCGTCGAGGCCGCGCGCAAGGCCGCGGACGCCGGCTTGAAAATCTACACCATCGGCGTCGGCACCCCGGAGGGCGAAATGCTCCGCACCGTCAACGAAAATGGCGCGGCCGAATTCCTCAAGGATTCCCAGGGCAACGCCATCAAGTCCCGACTCAACGAATCCCTCCTCCGCCAGGTTGCCACCGTGGGCGATGGGTTCTATCTTCCCCTCCGCGGAGCACGCACCATGGAAACACTCTGGGAACAAGGCCTCGCGCCCCTGCCGCGCACCGACATCACCGCCCGCTTCGTCCGGCGGTTTCAGGAACGCTTCCAATGGCCCCTCGCCATTGCCATCGCCCTCCTCATCGCGGAGCTCTTCATTCCCGACCGCCGCAAACCCGCGCGTTCCCCCGCCCCGGCCTCCACAGATCCCAATGCAGGCCTCCGCAAGGCCGTCACTCTCCTCACACTCTTCCTGCTCCCCCTCACCGCCTCGGCCTCCGCCCCCGGCGCTCTCCGCCAATACCAGGCCGGCCGATACGACGAAGCCCGCCAGGAATATGAACGCCTCCTTGAGGAACGCCCCCATGACGCCCGGCTCCATTTCAACGCCGGCACCGCCGCCTATCGCGCCCAGGACTACGAAAGCGCCCTCCGCCACTTCGATGCCGCGCTCCTCTCCCCCGATCTCGGCCTCCAAGCCAGTTCCTATTACAACCTCGGCAACACCCTCTACCAGGCCGGCGAACTCAGCCCACAACCCGATCAACAGATCTCCGCCTGGGAGGGTGCCCTTCAGAATTACGAAAACGCCCTCGAACTCAATCCCGGCGATGCCGACGCCCAACACAACCGCGACCTCGTCCGCCAGCGGCTCGAAGAATTAAAACAACAACAGCAACAATCCCAATCTGAATCCGGAGAGGATTCCGATCAGGATGAGAATAATGACCAGGAACGTGAGGATCAGGGACAACAACAGTCTCAGGAGGACCCGCAACAACCTGAAGACTCCGAGGATTCGCGGCAGCAGAATCAGGACGAACAAACCTCACAAGCCGGCCAGGAACAACCTCCCGATGAACAGCAACAGCCTCGCGACTCCCAGGGCGAGTCCCCGCCCGAGCCCGGCGATCAGGATCAACAGGACTCCTCCTCCGAGGGTCAATCAGGAGAGGAATCCACCGAACAGTCCGCGGACGCGGCCGCCGCGCAACCCACCGGACCCATGACCCCCGAACAAGCCCGCCCACTCCTGGACGCCATGAAAAATGACGAACGCGCCCTCATCTTCCAACCCCGAATCGATCAACCCCGCCGCAGCCCACCCATCAAAGACTGGTAATCCCCTCCGCCTTCCGCCTTCTGCATTCTGCATTCTTACTTCTTACTTCTCCCATTCCCCTCACTCCCCCTCCTTCTTCTCCCCTCCC
>DATKEE010000235.1:0-4127 GCA_035544555.1 Candidatus Methylomirabilota bacterium | reverse complement strand
TTCCTTCATCCGCGCCCACCCGCGAAATCCGCGGGCACACCCAGGAGCGCGGCCGGCTCGCCCGCGCGACCCACTCTCACTTCCTCCCCACTCCCTCCTTCCTTTCTCCTTTCATCCGCGCCCATCCGCGGCCATCCGCGGTCCCTTCCCTCACCCTCGTTCCCTCTCCCCATTCGTGGTCAGGTTTCGCATGCAGTTAATGGGGAGAGGGAGGAACTGACACCGTCGTCAGGTGCATTCGACGCCGTCCGCAAGCTCCCCGTCATGCGCGCCAAGGACGGCCACCTGTCCGCTGCCGAACGGACGCACGAACACTCCAAACGTGCCGATTGCGATTCCCTCTCCCTTAAGGGTGATGGCAGGCTCCTTCCTTCGTCACTCCGCACAGCAACCATCGGTATCGCTATCGGTATCGCTATCGGTATCGGTATCGGTATCGGTATCGACTGGAAACAAGAACCAAGTCCTGAATGCGGGAAACTTAATACTCCGGATGAACAGGGAAGGACAAAACAGGAAACGATTTCGATTTCGATTTCGATACCGACAGTGATTCCTTCATCCGCGATCATCCGCGTCCATTCGCGGTTTCTCTCCCTTTGTCGCCGCGACCAGCGATTCTACCAAACTGACCACGCGCGAAACCATCTCCGGCGAACGCCCGTGCTCCGCGATTTGACTCACAATCGCGCTGCCCACCACGATGGCCTCGGCGCACAACGCCACCGCGCGCGCCTGCTCCGGATTCGAAATCCCGAATCCCACCGCGATGGGCAATGACGTGTGCCTGCGAATCCGCCCCGTCATCTCGCCAATCGTTTCGGACAGCTTCTGCTGCATCCCTGTCACCCCTTCCCGGGACACGTAGTAAACGAATCCACTCCCGCGAGTGACGATCAATTCAATGCGATCCTCCGGCGTCGTGGGAGCCACCAGATAAATCACGCACAACCCCGCGTCGCGCATCAACTGTTCATAGTTCTCCGATTCCTCGGGCGGCAGGTCGAGCATCAACAGGCCGTCCACCCCCGCCGCCCCGGCGTCCCGGATGAACCGCTCCAGCCCCAGACGGTGGGCCAGATTGAAATAGACGTAGAGCACCAGGGGAATCCGCGACTCCCGGCGGATCGCGGCCACGGTTTCGAAAACCCGGCCCGGTGTGGTGCCGGACTCGAGCCCGCGCTGCGCCGCCAGTTGATTGACCAGTCCGTCGGCCAGGGGATCACTGAACGGCACCCCCAGTTCGAGCACGTCCACGCCCGCCTCGTCAAAGGCCAGCGCCAGCCGCCGCGTCGCCTCCAGATCCGGGTCCCCCGCCCCGATGTAGGCGATGAATCCCTTCTCGCCCTTCGCCTTCAGGCGCTCGAATCGCTCGACAATCCGGTTCATGAGGCGCGGATGTTCAAATTCGTCCCGGCAAAGTTCAAGCCGATTCTCGGGCTTTGTCGGTATCCCGGGCCGCCTCCAGGAACAGACGCAGGCCCTCCAACGTCAGCCGGGGTTCAATCGCCGTGATCTCCGGCATCGCCGACGCGATCAACCGCGCATACCCGCCGGTCGCCACCAGCGGCAGCCGTCGGGACTTCAATTCCCGCTTCAGCCGTGCGGCCAGTTCGCGGATCAATCCCCGATAGCCGTGCACCGCACCGATCAACATTGCCTCCCGCGTGTTTTTGCCAATCACCGCCCGCACCTCGTGAATGCGGATTCGCGGCAGCAATGCCGTCTTTTCATGCAGATAATCCGTCATCGCCGCCAGACCGGGCGCGATGATCCCCCCCGCATAATTTCCCCGGCCGTCCACCACGTCGAACGTCACCGCCGTGCCAAAATCCACCACCACCGCGGGCGCCCCGAAGTGGCGCCGGACCGCAATCGCGTTCGCCAGCCGATCCGCGCCAATGCTCTTTGGATCCGGATAATCAATCCCCACGCCTCGCACGGTCGCCGAGGTCAGTTCGTTCGGCTTCAGTTTCCAGAGTTCGCGAACCGCGCGACGCACCCGGGGCGTGACCCGCGGCACCACACTGCACAAGGCCACCCCGTCCACCCGGCTCCGTCCCGCGAAATCTTCCAACGCCCGGCGCCCGCGTGTATCGAACCAGGCCTCCGTCGCCAGGTGCGTCACCCGGACTACACGCCGTCCATCCGCCAGCCCCAGGTGCGTGTGTGTGTTCCCGATGTCCAGAAGCAGTTTCATCATTTCTCCACCGTCACGTCCCCGCCCATGATCCGTTCCAAATGTCCGTGCTGGGTGCGGACCAGCAACGCGCCGTCCGGATCCAGTGATTCGGCCCGGCCCCGCACCTGCCTGCCGCCCACGTCGATGACGAGCTGGCAACCCAGCGTCGTGCAGCGCCGCTCCCACTCGTCCGCCACGGCGTCGAACTTCCCCGCGTGAATCAGGGCATACTCCCGGTCCAGCTCCCCCAACAGCGCCGCCGCAAGTTCCGCGCGGTCCAGCGGGCGGCCCGCCTCGATCCGCAGCGACGTCGCAATCCTCCGCAGCTCCACCGGGAAGTCCGTGGCCGTCTGATTCACGTCCACACCAATGCCCAGGATCACCGACTTCACCTTGTCCAGTTCCGCGCTCAATTCCGTCAACACGCCGGCGGTCTTTCGACCCCGCACCAACACGTCGTTCGGCCACTTCACGTCGGGCCTCACACCGGCCGCCTTCTCGATGCCGCGACACAGTGCCGTCGCCGCCGCAATCGTCAATTGCGTCACCGCCTCCGGCCGCAATGCCGGTCGCAGCAGCACGGAAAACCACAACCCCCTCCCCCGGGGCGAAACCCATTTGCGCCCCAACCGGCCACGGCCGCGCGTCTGGCTTTCGCTGAATACCACGACACCCTCCTTCACGCCGTCCCGCGCGAGTTTTTCCACCACGTCATTCGTCGAGGTTGTTTCCTGGAAAACGCGAATGTCCCGCCCGATCACCCGCACCGCGCCCAACCTCGACAACAGATCGTCCGCATGCAGGACATCCGGCACCGACACCAGCCGATATCCCCGATGCGGACTCGCCTCGATGTCGTAGCCGAGCGACCGCATCTCCTCGATGCGCGCCCAGATCGCCGCGCGACTGATGCCCAGCCGCTGGGAAAGGTCCGCGCCGGACACGCCTTCGTCACCGGAATGCCGCAGCGCCGTCAGGATTTGTGCGTCGATGGTCAATTGTCAGGAGGGGAATCGCCACCCGGCGCGGCTCAGGCGGATTCAAAATCGAGCGCGACATCCACAGCCATCGCCGAATGCGTCAGTGCCCCCACCGAAATGAAGTCCACACCCGTTTCGGCGATCACGCGGACCGTCTGGAGATTGACGCCTCCGCTTGCCTCGGTACGGGCGCGCCCCTTCACCAGTCCGACCGCCTCGCGCATTTGGTGCGGTTGCATGTTGTCGAGCAGAATGAAGTCCGCGCCGGCCTCGACCGCCCAGCGCGCCTGCTCGAGCGTATCCGCCTCCACTTCCACGATCAATCCGCGACAGGCCGCCCGCGCCCGTTTCACGGCGGCCGCCACGGGATTGGGCTTCGCTTCCCCCAGCGCCACCAGATGGTTGTCCTTGATCAAGACCCGGTCAAACAATCCGACCCGATGATTCCGGCCGCCGCCGCATTTCACCGCGTATTTCTCCAGCCGTCGCAATCCCGGCGTAGTCTTGCGTGTGTCTAGGATCGTCGCGTTCGTCCCCTGAACCGCCTCCACAAACCGCGCCGTCAGAGTGGCGATTCCCGACAACCGCTGCACGAAATTCAACGCCGTCCGCTCGCCCGTTAGCAACGCCCGCGTGGGTCCGCTGATCCGCATCAAACAGTCACCCGCCGCCGCGTGATCGCCATCGCTCCTGACCCGTTCCATTCGCACGCGTTCATCCAGTTGCCGAAAGACCGCTTCGGCCACCGGCAGACCGGCGACGCGCATCGATTCCCGCGCAACCAGGTTCGCCCGGCTGGCGTGATCGGGCGGAACCAATGCCAGTGTGGTCGCGTCCCCGTCCCCGACGTCCTCCGCCAGGGCCGCCTCGACCGCGCGTCGAATGTCATCGTCCGAAAGTCCTTCCACGGCGGCAGCATGCGTCAGGTCCATTCCAGGATGAAGGAGAAAATTCCCATTACCGAT
>DATKEE010000234.1:0-3409 GCA_035544555.1 Candidatus Methylomirabilota bacterium | reverse complement strand
GTTCAGGTCCGCCATGACCACTGCCAATCACCGGCTTGGCGTGGTTATCGCTGAGGTCTCGCCCATCATGGCAAAAGCGAATGTGAATCAACTTGACCGAGTCGAGGCTGGAATTGGTGAATGGGCGGGAGCAATGCCCCTCTGCCGCCTGTGGGTTTCGATGGGGTTGCGGATGTTGCTTGTGGGGGTGTTGTCCGCGGGTGCGATGACCGTTCATGGAGCGGAGGGGGTTCCATTTCGTGAGGGGCGACTGCTGATTCAGCCGCGCGCGGGGCTTCCCGTGGCGCGATTGGCGGAGCTTCATGAGGAGGTGGGAAGCCTGATGAAACGCGAATGGCCGGCGCTCGGCGGGGTCCAGGAGATCCAACTGCCTCCCGGTCTCGGGGTGGAGGCGGGCGTTCGTCGCTACCAGCGGAGCGAATTGGTGGAATTTGCGGAACCGGATTATCTGCTGTTTCCCGCGGCCACGCCCAATGATCCGAAGTACGCCGACGGCAGTTTGTGGCATCTGCACAACACCGGACAGAACGGAGGGGTGAATGACGCGGACATTGATGCGCCTGAGGGATGGGACACGTTGCATTCGGCGACGAACATTATCGTGGCGATTGTGGATTCGGGCATTCGAGTCACGCACGAGGATCTGGCGGCGAATCTTTGGGTGAATCCGGGAGAGATACCGGGCAACGGCATCGATGATGACGGCAACGGTTATGTGGATGACGTCCACGGCATCAACGCGGCGGCGGGAGATGGAAATCCGGTGGACCTGATGGGGCACGGCACTCAGGTGGCGGGTGTGGCCGGGGCGGTGGGGAACAACGGGAAGGGAGTGACCGGTGTGGCCTGGGGGGTGCGTTTGATGGCCTGTCGCTTTTTTGCCGACGACGGGACGGGATCTGTTGCGGACGCGGTGGAGTGTATCGACTATGCGCGGCGGCATGGGGCGCACGTGATCAACGCCAGTTTTGTCAGCTCCGGCTATTCCTCGAGCCTTTACAACGCCATCAACGCGTGCCGGTCGGCCGGGATCGTTTTTGTTGCCGCCGCCGGGAACGACAGCAACGACAACGACGCCACGCCTCGATATCCGGCGAGTTATGACCTGGACAACATCGTCTCGGTGGCGGCGACGACGCGCACGGACGGGTTGGCGAGCTATTCGAACTTCGGCGCGGGAAGCGTGGATCTGGGGGCGCCGGGTTCGTCGATGACGACGACCTATCACAGTGGGGATTCGAGCTACGTGTTGAACAGCGGCACCTCGTTTTCCGCGCCGGTGGTGGCGGGAGCCTTTGCTTTGATGAGGCAGCGATATTCGGGGGAAGACCACCGGCAATTGATCGATCGTGTCCTTGCCGCCACGGATCCGCTGCCGGCGCTTTCGGGGAAGACGGTGAGTGGCGGCCGGCTGAATCTTTACCAGGCGTTGGGTCCGTCGGTGCTGGCCGATTTCACCGCGAGTCCGTCCGCCGGCGAGGTGCCCCTGCCGGTGCAGTTCACGGACGGTTCCTTTGGCGCCTTGACTTCGTGGGCGTGGGACTTTGGCGATGGAGCGACCAGCACGGAGCAGAATCCGGCGCACACCTACTCCAGCGAGGGGAACTACATTGTGACATTGACCGTGACCACAGACTCCGGGGAAACCGGGACAAAGCAACGGACTGTCGCCGCGGTGGCGAACTACGAGATCAGTCCGGGCACGTATGCCTGGATTGATCCGTCGTCCATGATGGCGTTGAATCTGGGGGACAACGACGTCAGCGCATTCCAGCCGTTGCCCTTTCCGTTTGTGTTTTACGGCCAGACTTTTGAGGGCGTTTATGTGGGAGCGAACGGATTGATCGGTTTCAGCGGCCAGGGTTTGACCGAGTCCTCGAACGCGGATCTGCCGGCCGTGGCGGAGCCCAATGGTTTCATGGCTCCATTCTGGGATGACTTGAACCCGGCCGCGGGCGGGAGCGTGCGGATTGGGACGGTGGGATCCGCCCCAGACCGGACGGTGGTGGTGTCCTGGGTGAGTGTGCCGCACAACGCGAATCCTCCCGCCAGTTACACCTTTCAGATTTGTCTCGACGAGGGATCCAACCGGATCCGGTATCAGTATCAAGACGTCCAGCCCGGGAGTCGCAACGCGGGCAGCGAAGGGCGGAGTGCCAGTGTGGGGGTGGAACATCCCAGCGGACTGGTGGCGGCGAAACACTCCTACAACGGCAGCACGCTTCTGGCGAACGGGGAGGCGATCCTCTTCACGCCGCCCTCGAGCGGTTCTTTGTCCGTGACACCCACCACGGAGATCAGCTTCAGCGGTGACGCGGGCGGGCCCTTCGCGCCGTCCGGGCAGGTCTATCTTATCGAGAACACCGGCAACGCGCCGTTGAACTGGAGCGCGTCCAAATCCGCGGACTGGCTGGCGCTGTCGCCGGTCTCCGGTTCATTGGAGTCGGGGCAGACGATGGAAGTGACCGCCTGGATTGATTCCAGCGCGGAGAGTCTTGGCGCCGGCAGTTACCTGGACACGGTCGCATTCGAGAATCTCGACAGCGGCATTGGGAGCACGACCCGCACGGTTTCCCTGTCGGTCAACGGGACGACCGCCATTTTGTCCGTGACCCCCGATGGCGGGTTGGAATCGTCCGGGACGGAGGGCGGCCCGTTCAGTCCGGCCAGCCAGGTTTACACCCTCGAAAACGCGGGCGATGCGGAGTTGGAATGGACGGCGACGGCATCGGAGGGATGGATTTCGCTCTCGGCCGTCGGCGGGACTCTCGCGGGGGGCGGGAGCGGCACGGTCACGGTGTCGATTGATTCCAGTGCCGGAGAGCTCGCGGCGGGGACTTACACGGGCACGGTGGAGTTCGCGAACGTCACTTCTGGGGAGGGAACAACGCAACGCGCGATCACGCTGACGGTGGAACCGGCGCCGGGGACGCTGTCGGTGGCAGGCGAGGAGGTGTTCAGCGCTTCCGGGGTTGCGGGGGGTCCCTTCTCGCCCTCAAGCACGACCTACACATTGAGCAACCCGGGGGGAAGCGCGCTGGATTGGGCGGCGACGGGTTCGGCGGCCTGGCTCTCCCTGTCCGCCGAGAGTGGAACTTTGAACGCGGGTGAAAGTCTGAATCTTGAAGCGACCTTCAACGAGGAGGCGGATTTGCTGGAGCCGGGCGAATATGATGCTTTTGTTGAGGTTCAGGCTATGACTTCGGGAGTTTCCGCGGAATTTGCCGTCAAGCTGGTGGTGGAAATCGTGCCAGTGCTCGTCGTGAGGTGGAACGAGGATCCGGCCGGCCTGGAACTCGAGCTTCAGGGGCACCCGGATCGGGAGTATTCGATTGAAGCCACTCTGGATTTTGAAACATGGGAGGCGGTGGCGACGCAACTGACCGATGAGTCGGGAGTGTTCCGGTTG
>DATKEE010000233.1:0-3731 GCA_035544555.1 Candidatus Methylomirabilota bacterium | reverse complement strand
CCATCCCATCCACCTTTCGTTCCCCGCTCCGCGCGGGGCTCGGCATCTGCGCCCTTCTCCTCCTTACCGCCTTCGTCGCGCAGGCCGCCGCTCCGAAAAAACTGCTCGTCGTGACGGTCACCAAGGGATTCCGCCACAGTTCGATCCCGACCGCGGAGCGGGTGTTGGCGGGGATCGCCGAGTTGAGCGGTGATTTCACCGTCGATTTCGCGCGCAATGACGCGGAGCTCGGCGAGAAGATGAGCCTGGAGGCGCTGAAAGGCTACGACGGCGTCATTTTTGCCAACACCACCGGCATGCTGCCCCTGCCGGACCGCGACGGATTTCTCGACTGGATACGCTCGGGCAAGGCCTTCATCGGCATGCACTCGGCCACCGACACATTCCGCGAGTTTCCCGGGTACGTGGAGATGATCGGCGGCGAATTCCGCAGCCACGGCGCCCAGGTCGCGGTGGAGGCGCTGAACGAAAGCCCGGAGCATCCCGCGACGCGTCATCTGGGGCCGGCATACCAGGTCTATGACGAGATCTACCTGTTGAACAATTATCATCGGGATCGCGTTCACCTGTTGCTCACCCTGGACAAGGAACCCAATAAGAAGGTGCCCGGCCATTATCCGATCGCCTGGAGCAAACTCGTGGACAAGGGCCGGCTCTTCTACACCTCACTCGGGCATCGGGAGGACGTCTGGACCAGTGCCCCGTACCAGGCGCACATCCTCGGCGGAATCCGCTGGGCGCTGGGACTGGAGCGGGGCGACGCCAAACCTCAGGAATTGCGCGTGGAACTCGAACGCGCGGAGCGGCGGGAGGGCTTTCGACCGTTGTTCAACGGAGTGAATCTCGAGGGCTGGCGGCTGCGCAATCCCGACGGTCACCCAAGCTGGAGCGCCCAGAACGGCATGCTCGTGAATGAAATCCCCGAGGACGGCCGTGGCACCGACCTCGTCACCGAGGAGAAATTCACCGACTTTACCATCCGCTGTGAATACCAGGTCCCCGAGAGGAGCAACAGCGGCCTTTATCTTCGCGGGCGATATGAAATCCAAATCCTCGAGGACTTTGGTCGTGACCGGCCTGAAATGGGGAGCAACGGCGCCATCTACAATGTCAAACCTCCGTCCATTTTCGTGTCCCGCCGGCCGGGCGAATGGCAGGAGGTCCAGGCCACTCTCCGCGGCAACCGCGTCACCGTCTTCCTGAACGGTGTGAAGATTCACGACAACGTGGAGGTGCCGCGTCCCACCGGCGGGGAGTTGGACACGAACGTCGGCGAACCCGGCCCGATCATGATTCAGGGCGACCACGGTGCCGTGGCCGTTCGCAACATCCGCATTAAACCCCTGCGCTGAATGCGATCGGCTCGAACAGCGGCGAAGGGGGCTCGATGGACGACGCGGCCTCGAATTTAGCGGTTGCAATTGCGGCATTCCGGACACGACATTGAAGCGTCTTCGCGCTGCCGCGCCGGCGCCGGGTGTCGAACCTCGAGATTGACATGAACCAGAACGATTCCTCTCCCGAATTGAATCGCCGTGAATTCCTGAAGGGCGGCTCATTCTCCACCCTCATGATGATGATGGGCGGGATTCCGCTCACCGCCCCGGCCGCCGATGGCGACGGTTCCATCGATGCCAGCCAGGCCGCCAAGGTGGTCCGTTGCGGTGTCATCGGATGCGGGATCTGGGGTCGTGAGATCCTCAACACGCTTGCTCAGCTCCCCGGCGCCAACGTCGTGGCGGTCTGCGACACCTACGAAGCCTTTCTTAACCGGGCAAAGCGGGCGGCGCCGAACGCGGAGGGTTACGAGGATTACCGGGCCCTGCTCGCCAATCCGGATGTCGAGGCCGTCATCGTCGCCACCCCTTCGCACCAGCATCGCGAGATCGCGCTGGCGGCCATGGCGGCGGGCAAGCATGTCTATTGCGAAGCCCCGCTGGCCACGAGCATCGATGACGCGCGTGCCATTGCCCGAGCCGCGCGGGACTCGGTTCGAGTCAATTTTCAGTCCGGCCTCCAGATGCGCTCGGATCCGCAGCGTCATTTTCTTGTCGATTTCATCCGCGCCGGGGCCCTGGGCCGCACCGTGAAGGGCCGGGGCCAGTGGCACAAAAAGCAAAGCTGGCGGCGTGTCAGCCCCACGCCGGAGCGCGAGCATGAACTCAACTGGCGCCTCCGCCGCGAGACCTCCCCCGGCCTCATGGGCGAAATCGGCATCCATCAGCTCGATGTATTCGACTGGTTCTTCCTCCTCCGCCCGAGTGCCGTCACCGGATTCGGCAATGTCCTCCACTGGCGCGACGGACGAGAAGTCGCGGATACCATCCAGGCCGTCTTCGAGTATCCGCAGGGAGTCCGCTTCAACTACGAGGCCACACTCGTCAATTCCTTCGACGCCGACTACGAGATGTTCTACGGCAGCGACGCCGCCGTCATGTTGCGCAAGAACAAGGCGTGGATGTTCAAGGAGGTCGATGCCCCGCTTCTCGGCTGGGAAGTCTATGCGCGCAAGGACACGTTCTACGAGGAAACCGGAATCGCCCTCGTCGCCAATGCCACTCAGCTCGTCGCCCAGGGCGAAAACCCGGTCGAGGAAGCCCCCTTCACCAACACCCCCCTCTTCTATTCGCTCGAGGCGTTTCTGGCAAACAGCTATGCCCACGCCGCCGCCGTCGAGGATTTTACCTCGCTGTTCGGCTCCGGTGACAATGACGCGCTGGCCGATTATCTGAAGGATCTGGCCGGCACCAAAATGCCCGCCGCCGGCTTCCTCGAGGGCTTCGAAGCCACCGTCACGGCCTTGAAGGCAAATGAAGCGATCAGCCGGGGCGAACGTCTGACCTTCGAAGACCAATGGTATGAAATCTGACACCGCCCATGATCGCCAGCCCCGACCAGGGCGCGGTCGAATGGCTCCGATCCTTTCCATGCTCAACCTGAAATCGACGATTATGAAACGATCCTCCCTCCCCCTTCACGCCGCTCTTGCCGCCGCCCTCCTGGTGCTCACAGCCACCGGACTGAGGGCGCAGGAACTGGTCCGCTACAAGGCCGATCCCGGCAACAGCAAGGCGTCCATCAGTGGCACCTCGACCCTCCATGACTGGACCGTCGAAAGCCAGTTGATCGGCGGTTTTGTGGAGTTGCCCGCGGACTTTCCGCTCGATGCCAAAAGCCCGCCTCCGGCCCCCGGCAAGGTGGCCTCCCGGACTGAGGTCATCATCCCCGTCCGCTCCCTCAAGAGCGGCAAGAAGGGGATGGACGACGTCATGCACGAAGCCATGAAGTACCAGCAGCATCCCCGCATCGAATACAAGCTGCTCGAACTCGCCCTCAAGGAGGGCGCGCCCGCCACGGGGGTTTTTGTCTTCGATGCCACCGGTACGCTCACCCTCGCGGGTGTCACCCGGACCAACAAGATGGACGTGACCCTGACGCGCGTTGATGAAGGCAAACTCCGATTCACCGGAGGCGCGGACCTCAAGATGACGGATTTCGGCATCCAGCCGCCCTCGCCCAAGGTCGCGCTCGGGCTGATCTCCACCGGCGATGAGGTCCGGATCGAATTCGACTGGGTCACCAACCGCGCGGAATAAAACGCCGCCAGCCTCCCACTCAAACACCTCCGCGCTCCTTCGCGGTGCGGAGAACTCCGCTCATCCATGGATCCGCTCCTGAAAGCCCTTCAAGACAACGCCGCGCTGAAGCCGGGTCAGCTTGCTGCCATGCTC
>DATKEE010000232.1:0-7832 GCA_035544555.1 Candidatus Methylomirabilota bacterium | reverse complement strand
TGGCTGATTACTTTCCCTCCGCTTCGTACCGCGCACTGAAGCCTCCAAAGCACGTCATTCCGCGACACTTGTTCCGGAGAGCAAGAAACGTCAAGCTTCAGACAAGGAACCCGAAGCTTCTCCCAGGGAAAGGCGGCACATTCGATCATCAACCAACCGTCCCTGCTTGTGTGAGCGGCCGGTTGCGGAATGAGAAAGACCTACAGATGAACAATGTGACCACCGAATCTCTAAAGCATCCATTCCTGGACGGACTGCGCGAGGAACATCTCGAAGTGCTGGCGCGGTGCGCGATGCCCGTCGAGTTTAAGACCGGAGAGGTGTTGTTTCGGGAAGGGGATCCGGCCAACCGGTTCTTTCTGGTCCAGGAGGGCAGGGTGGTGATCGAAGCCGGCCATTCCGGGAGAGGGGTTATTCCCATCGAGACGCTGGGAGCGGGCGATGTGCTGGGTTGGTCCTGGTTGTTTCCTCCCTATTACTGGCATTTTGATGCCCGCGCGGTGGAACCCACCAAGGCCGTGTTTCTTTATGGCACGCGTCTCCGCGAATACTGCGATGAGGATCACGACCTGGGCTATGAAATGTTGAAGCGCTTCGCCGAGGTGGTCATTCAGCGACTGCAGTCAACCCGAACCCAGTTGCTCGGCAGGCTGACCGAAAATCCGAGCCATGACATTCCGACGCAGTAGGGGACGATTGAGAGGGCTTCAGCGGAGTCTTACGCGGAGAATTCCTGCCCCAAAAGGGGCTGTATGGTCTTTCTGTAACGATATCGAATTCGATAACCCCTACGGATCAAAGAGTTGCTTTGGCGACACCAAGGCCGTTCCAGGCCGCGCCGAATGCGCCGGCGTGCGCGCCCAGGGCCGCCGGAATGATTTTCACCCGGTGGCCGCCGGGCATCCATTCCACCGGCCGGAGAAACTCCTCCAAAGGTTCAAACAGCGAGGCCCCGGCGCGGGCGATGCCGCCGCCGATGAGGATCGCCTCGGGATCCAAAATGTTGATGAAGGAACCCAGCGCGCACGCCAGCGCCTTCACGGACTTCAACCAACAGGTTTTGGCAAAGTCGTCCCCGTTCGAACAGGCGGCGACCAGATCGTGGGTGGTTTCAAATCTGCCCCCTGTGCGTTCACGAAGGGTGCAGTTGCCGATCGCCACCTCGATGCTGCCCGGCGTGCCGCAGACATCCGGCGGTCCTTCCGGATCCAGGCAGGTATGACCGAGATGGCCCGCCCGCCCAATTTGTCCGAGCAACAATTTGCCATCCACGATGGCGGCGCCCCCGACCCCCGTCCCAAGCGTCAGCATGATCACGTCCTCGAACCCCCGCGCCGCTCCCAGCCAGGCCTCGCCCAGCAATGCGGCATGCCCGTCGTTCAACACCGGAACCTCGGTTTCGCGCTTGAGGAATTCCGTCCAATGCAGGCCTTCGAGCCCCTTCAATCGACCGGGCATGTGGGCGATGGAACGACCGTCCCTTGCGGCCAGTCCCGGGGCGGACAATCCCACCCAGGAGGCGGGGACGCCCTGCCGGCTTTCATAACGGAGCACGAGGTCGCGGATCATCATCGCCCAGTCCATCGGCGCCGCGGCGTCGAAGTCGTGCTGATCCTTCGAGAGGGCTTTGCCCTCCGCGGTGACAAGCACGCTCTTGACGCTGGAACCGCCGAGATCGATGCCGATGGCGTAGGGGGCGGGCGAGGTCATTTCAGGCGAGTTGTCCTTCGCTCACCGTCCAACCCCCGTCCACGCCGAGCACCTGACCGGTCACAAAGCGCGAGGCGTCGGAGAGGAAATAGACGGCGGCGGCATCGCAATCCGCGGGATGTGCGATGCGTCCGCCGTCGAGAGGTTGTTTGGTCTTGATGAACTCGAGCACGGCGGGATCCTTTTGAGCGCGCTGGGACATGGGGGTGGCGACCAGGCCCGGGGCCAGGAGATTGAATCGGATGTTGTGCGGCGCATAGAAGGCAGCAGCGGACCGCGTGAGGCCAAGGATCGCCGCCTTGGCCGTGGCGTAGGCGTGCGTGGCGAAATGCCCCGGGGAAGGGGAGAACGCGAGCACCGATCCCATGTTGAGGATGCTGCCTCCCTTGCCCTGGCGCATGAACCGGATGGCCGCCGCGCGGTTGGAATAGAATACCGCGTCCAGATTGTGTTGAAGCGTCTGGTGCCATCCGTCATCGGGAATCTTATGCAGCGGTCCATCGCCCTGTCCGCGGCCGCTCCCCCCCGCCACGTGGTATAAACCATGGAATCCTCCGAAGAGATCCACAGCCTGACTGATGGCCGCCTCCGCGGTTTCGGGATGGGTGGCATCGGCCGCCATGGCGGCGGCGGCTGGACCGATTTGTTTCTCCGCGCGGGCGGCAGCCTTGGAATCGCGTCCGACCACGATGACCTTCGCTCCCTCAAGCACAAAGGCCTTTGCGGCCGAAAAGCCCAGACCCGTGGTGCCACCGATGATGACGATCACCTTCTCCGCGAGTAAGCTGTTTTTCATAGACCCTCGAACCTTGCTGTCATTGCTTCCGCAACACACTTCCCGGACGCGCCCCCGAGTGATGGTCGTGCTGAACCACCTCGACGCCGTTGACCATGACCAGTCGGAAGCCGGTGGCGTAGTGGTGTGGGGATTCAAACGTGGCGTGATCCCGGACCTCGCGCGGATCGAACACGACGAGATCCGCCCATGCGCCTTCCCGCAGGATGCCCCGTTCCTTCAGACAAAAGGTCGTCGCCGGGAGGGAGGTCATCCGGCGGATGGCGTCTTCGAGGCGCAGGACGCCCAATTCGCGCACGTAACGGGACAACACCCGCGCGTTGTTGCCGTAGCCGCGGGGATGCGGTCTGCCCTGTTCGAAGTCCCGCACGCTGCTGTCGGCCGCGACCATGCTGTTGGGATGGCGCAGGAAGGTCTTGAGATCGTCCTCGTTCATGCCGTGAAAGATTCCGGAGGCGCCGCCCCGGGACTCGATTTCCAGGATGAGGTCGATTTGATTGTCGAGGGTGTCGGATCCATTCCGGCGGGCTGCCGCTTCGCGGAGGTTCAGGCCGTTGAGGCCGGGATCGTGGGAATAATGCGCGATCATGGCATAGGAATAATCCCGTTCGTCGCGCTCCTTCAGTTTCGCCTGCATGGCCGACACAATCGCGTCGCGTTGATCCGGATCGGCGATGCGCGCGCGGAAGGCGTCGCGTCCGCCCTCACGCGCCGACTCCGGGATGAGCTGGCTGATGCCGGTGGAGGAAGCGGTGTAAGTGTACTGGTCCTGGGTGATATCCACGCCCGCGTCGCGCGCGGCGTCAATGCGGGAGAGCACCTCCTCGGCGCGTCCCCACGAGGGGCGCCCCGCCAGTTTGAGGTGGGAGACGTGGGCGCGGATGCCGGCCGACCGGGCGATGGTGATGAGTTCATCGAGCGCGTCGTCAATTTTGCGGCCTTCATCGCGCATGTGGGAGACGTAGATGCCGCCATGCCTTGCGGCGACTTCCGCCAGCGCGACGATCTCGTCGATTTTCGCGAAGACCCCGGGCAGGTAGATCAATCCGGTGGACAGACCGAGCGCGCCATCCTCCATGGCGAGGCGGACCCGGGTCCGCATCTCGTCCAGTTCCGTTTCGGTGGGCGGGCGCAGGAAGGATCCCCCCATTACCTGCCGGCGGATGGTGTTGTGCCCAACGAGTGACGCGACATTCGGGGAGATGCCGGAATCCTCGAGAAGCCGGAAGAATTCGCCCAGGTCGGATTCTGATCCGCCGCAGTTGCCGAGAATGATCGTGGTGACTCCCATGCGCAGGAAGTTTTCCGCGCGAGGGAGGCGGTCGATGTTCTCGGCGTGGGTGTGGACGTCGATGAACCCGGGGGCGATGACAAGGCCGGTTGCGTCGATTTCGCGGCCGGTTGCGGGTTCGATGCGGCCGAGGGCGGCAATTTTTCCGTCCTTGATGCCGACATCGGCGAATCGTGCCGGATTGCCGGTGCCATCGACCACGCGGCCATGGCGAAGCACGACGTCAAAGTCCGCACCGGTGGTTGCGAGGGGCAGGGCGAGCAGCAGGAGGCACGGGATTGAGAGGGTCGTTGGCACGGGGAAGCATGGAGGGCAAGCCGGACGTCAACCTTCGAGAATCTTGCGGCAGGCCTTGACGAGTTTCTTGAGGCGGGCCTCCGAGCGGGCCTCGACGTAGCAACGGAACACGGGCTCGGTGCCGCTGGCCCGGAACGCCACCCATTCGCGGTCGGGCAGCAGGAATTTGAATCCATCGGTGGTGATGAATTTCCCGACCTTGACGCTGCCGATCTTGTCGAGCCCGGCGGCAAGGCGCTGGAGGAGGACCTCCTTGCGGTCGGGCGGGATGGCGATGTTGATGCGGGCGGTATGGAATTCGCCGGTCAGTTTCTCGAGGTGCTGGAGGATTTTGCCCAGGGGCTTGCGTTCGGTCGCCACCAGTTCCGCCATCAGGAGGCACGCGAGGATGCCGTCCTTCTCGGGCACGTGGCCCTTGACGCTGAGGCCGCCGGATTCCTCGCCGCCGACGATGATCGGTTCCCGTTCCATGAGGGCGCCGATGTATTTGAAGCCGACGGGGGTTTCGTGAACCTTGACGCCCAGCAGATCGGCGATGGCATCGACTTGATGGCTGGTGGGGACGGTGCGGACGACGGCGCCGGTCCAGCGGCGATTCTTCTTGAGATGATGGAGGGCGAGGGCGAGGACCTGGTTTGGCGTGATCCAGGTGCCATCGCGGTCCACGATGCCGAATCGGTCCGCGTCGCCGTCCAGTCCCAGTCCGATCTGGGCCTTGCCACTGCGGACGAACTTGCTGACCTCGCTCATGCCTTCCGCGTCGGGTTCCGGATGAAGACCGCCGAAGAGAGGATTCAATTCGTTGTGGAACCGGGTGACGCGGGCGCCGGCGGCTTCGAGCAGGGTATCCAGATAGCCCCGGCCGGTGCCATACATCAATTCCACGGCCACCTTGAGTTTCGCCCGCTTGATGGCCGAGAAATTGATCAGCCGCCGGATTTGTTTGAAGTAGAGCGGGGCGGGGTCGAAGGTTTTGCATTCGAAGGTGCCGACGACGGAGGATTGGAACTCCCAGCCATCATTGATCAACCGGGCGATGTTGGCTTCGATTTGCCGGGTGATTTCGGGCGGGGCGGCGGCGCCGTTGAGCGGGGAGAACTTGAGGCCCTGATACTCGGCCGGGTTGTGGCTCGCCGTCATGTTGATGCCGCCCAGGGCGCGTCGCGTGCGGATGGCATGGGCGATGACCGGCGTGGGGGCGTCCCGTTCGCAGAGCAGGGGGATCAGGCCGTTGCGATTCAGCACCTCGGCGGCGGCCAGGGCGAACTCGCGGCCGAGGAAGCGGGTGTCATGGCCCAGGATGACCACCGGTTTGCGGCCGTGCACCGCGGAGTGGGGGTCGGCGCGCTGGGAGTTCAGGTACTGGGCAATGCCCTGCGTGGCCAGGCGGACCCGGTCGAAGGTGAAATCACGGGCAATCAACCCGCGCCAGCCGGAAGTGCCGAATTGAATCGGAGAATTCATAACACGAAGCGCCGGAGGGACAGTCAGGCGGCGTCGCCCGGCTGAGGATCGGTCTCCGGCGGAATCGATCTGCTTCACTGGGCGCCCGGATCCAGACCGGCCCGGCGGGTCAGCTCTTCCAGTCGAATGCGCCCTTTTTCAACGCGTAGAGGTACCCCACAAACAGAATGCCGATAAAGGAAAGCATCGACCCGAAGATCAGATTGGGATCAACGGCCAGCAGGTCCCGGTACACCACCGCCCAGGGAAAGAGAAACACGACCTCGATGTCGAACAGGATGAACAGCATGGCGACCAGATAGAACTTCACCGACATCCTCGCGCCTCCCTCGCCGACGGGGAGCATGCCGCACTCGTAAGGTGTGTTTTTCGTGGCGAGGCCGCGCCTCAGCCGGTGGCGGTTTGCCCAGCGGCCGACCAGAACGGAGGCGGCGATGGTGGCGCCGGCAAACGCGATTGCGACCAGGGCAAGAAGGAGGACCGGCGCGTACTGGGCCAATTGAGAATCCACAGGGGCGAAGTTATGAATCGCTCCATTCTTTGGCAAGCGCAAAGCCCCCGCGGTCAGCAATTCTCATTTTGAGGAGCGCGGCTGTGTGCGGAGCACCAGCCGCAGCGAGTGGAATCGGCAACGGCTGTTCGGAAGTGCTGCGGCTGGTCTTTCAGACACAGCCGCGCTCCGACCAAAATGAGAATCGCTGCGATTGTCAAAAGCGGGGTTGTCAGACGATGGCACGGGCTGTAAAGGTAAGTGGATTTCGCCATGACCACCACTCCAAGCTGCATTCTGTTCTGCAACTGCACCTACGCGCAGGTCATTCCCAAGGAGGTGCGGCAGGCCGTGCTGGCGAAACTGTGCGAGGCCGGTGTTTCCTTCGAGGCGGTGGCGGACCTCTGCGAACTGTCCGCGCGCCGGGATCCGTCTCTCAAACGGCTCGCCCAGGGCGGCCCGGTCAAGATCGCCGCCTGTTTCCCCCGCGCCGTGAAGGGCTTGTTCGGAGCGGCCGGCGCCCCGCTGAACGCGGATGCCACCGAGGTGCTGAACATGCGCGTGCAAAGCGCGGAGGAGATCTTCCAGGCGCTGATGAACGCCGCCATCAACCCGAATCTCCCGCAAGGAAAAGAAGAGACACCCGCCCCCGAAACACAGGAGGAGGTTGCGGATCCCGTCCGCCACTGAATTCCCTGACACACCGATCATGAGCCTGGCCGACGAAAAGACACTGCGAATCGTTTTGTATGAGGGCGAGGGCGCCGAACCCATGGAGACGGACCGGCGTTTGGAGACGCTCTCCGCGCTGTTGGATGGCGGGTTCGCTGTGACCTGCTCCCGCAGCGGCGGACCGGTGGCCCCGGCGGATCGGAGCGCGCTGCTCGTGCTGGGTCGCTTTCCCGATGGAAAATTCGCGCAATCCGAGGCGTCCGAGCCGGACGTGGAACTGCGGTTCGAGGATATTTCGGGACTCGACGCCGCGGAGGTGTCGGCCCGGGTGGAGGAGAGGCGGAAGGAACTGAGAGCGGTCCGGTCCGGCGACTGGAAGCCGTGGTTTCCGGTCATCGATTATGATCGTTGCACGAACTGCATGCAGTGTTTGAGCTTCTGCCTGTTTGGCGTGTATGGGGTGGATGAGGAGCAGCGCATCCAGGTTCAGAACAACGACAATTGCAAGACGAATTGCCCGGCCTGCTCGCGCGTGTGTCCGGAGGCGGCGATCATGTTTCCCAAGTACAAATCAGGGCCGATCAACGGCGACCGTGTGAGCCAGGCGGACATGCAGCGCGAGAAGATGAAGGTGGATATTTCCGCGCTATTGGGGGGGGACATCTATCAGATGCTGCGCAACCGCTCGGAACGCGCCAAGTCCCGCTTTTCCAAGGAGCGCGACGCCAACAAGGCCTTGAACGAGCGGCAGAAGTGTCTTACGAAGCTGGCGTCGGCCGGCGACATTCCGCCGGAAGTGCTGGCCTCGCTGCCGTCGCCGGATGAGATTCAGCGGCGGGCGCAGGAGGCGGCGGAGAAGGCGCAGGCGGCCCGGGAGGCAGCCGCGGGCAGGGACAGTCAGGGGCGGGTGTGACATCATGGAGAACCGGGTGCTCTATCAATTGGTCGGGGAAATCCGTCAACAATGCCGGTTTGCCCACCTGGCGTGGGAAAACCTGAAGCGCGATCTTCAGATGAACGACGGGGAGCGGGTGTTTCTGCACGTCCACGCGCTGCTGAGCCACGGCATTAAACTGTCAAAACTGTTCTGGCCGGACGAGGAATCCGCCCGG
>DATKEE010000231.1:0-7024 GCA_035544555.1 Candidatus Methylomirabilota bacterium | reverse complement strand
CCCGGTGCCGGCGATTGCACGCGGCCGCCTGAAGGCGGGACACCGAACCGGCTTATGAACAGCCCAGGCTTTCGCCACAGTTCAGGCACTTGTAGCAGGCGCCATTGCGGACGGCGACATGGCCGCAGTTCGGGCAGGTGGGCGCGTCCTGCTGAAAATGCGCGATCGCGTCGCTGATGCTGTGAACTTCGCGCAACCCGGTCGCGGTCTTGTGGCCATTTCCGTTCCCGGTCCCGTTGCCCTGGGCCGACGGGACCTCGAGCAGCTCAGTTTCCTCCGCCAACGCCAGTTCCGGCACCGGGCGGTTTATTTTTTTTTTGACCTCTTCGAGGAGGCCGGGCATGGCGAGCTCGGGCTGATTGCGAACGGTGGTGTTCGCCTCGCGATAACCGGGAATGAACTGCAACGCCATCCAGCGGAAGACGTAGTCGGTGATCGAGGCGGCGTTCCGAATCTCGGGGTTCTTGGTGAACCCGGACGGTTCGAATCGTTGATGGGCGAACTTGCGGACCAGGGCCTCGAGGGGGACGCCATATTGCAGCGCCATGCTGGTGAGGGTGCCGATGCTGTCCATGAGACCGCCGATGGTGGAGCCTTCCTTGGCCATGGTGATGAACAGTTCGCCGGGCAGTTGATTCTCGAAGAGCCCGACCGTCAGATAGCCCTCGTGGCCGGCGATGTCGAACTTGTGGGTGATGGCGGTCCGGGTCTCGGGGAGCCGGCGGCGCAGGGGTTGGTCGGACTGAATCTTCAGGTGCGCCACCTCGGCCTCGAGTTCCTTGACGCGGGCCAGGAGCGCGCTCATGTCCATCTTTTCCCCGCCGTCGCTGGTCTCACGGGTGTTGAGCGGTTGGGAACGCTTCGAGCCATCGCGATAGATGGCGACGCACTTGAGTCCCATCTTCCAGGCCTGGATGTAGGCGTCCGCAATGTCCTCCACCGAGCATTCGTTGGGGAGGTTGACGGTCTTGCTGATGGCGCCGCTGATGAACGGCTGGGCCGCGCCCATCATTTTCAGGTGGGCCATGTAGTGGATGCTGCGCTTCCCGCGATAGGCCTTGAACGCGCAGTCAAAGATGTCCAGGTGTGCGGAGTTCAGGCCGGCGCTGACGGTCGTGCCGTTGTCCTCGACGTCTTCGATGGTGTCATGAGCCGCGATGTGGGCGACGATCCGGTCGATTTCGGCGGTGCTGTAGCCGAGGCGATTGAGGGCCTGTGGGACGGTGCGGTTGACGATCTTGAGCATGCCGCCCCCGGCCAGGAGCTTGTATTTGACGAGCGCGATGTCGGGTTCGATGCCGGTGGTGTCGCAATCCATGAGGAAGGCGATGGTGCCGGTGGGGGCCAGCACGGTGACCTGGGCATTGCGGTAGCCGTGGCGCGTGCCGAGATCGAGGGCGCGGGACCAGCAGGAGCGCGCCTCCTCCTTCAAGTAATGGAATTCGCGGCTCGGCTGGATGGCTTCGACCGCGTCGCGATGCTGCCGGATGACGCCGAGCATGGGCTCGACATTGTCCTTCGCGACCGGCTTGGAGACGTGCGCGCAACGGGCGTCCTTGTAGCCCTTGAACGGTCCCATCGCCCGGGCGATGCCGGCGGATTGTTCGTAGGCGTGGCCGGTCATGATGGCGGTGATGGCACCGGCGAGGGCGCGGCCCTCGTTGGAATCGTAGGCCAGTCCGTAACTCATGATGAGGGAGCCGAGATTGGCGTAACCGAGGCCCAGGGTGCGGTAGATGTGGGAATTCTCCGCGATGGTCTTGGTGGGATAGCTCGCGTTATCGACGAGGATCTCCTGCGCGGTGATGAAGACGCGGACCGCCGCCTTGAAGCGTTCGATGTCGAAACGGCCGTCCTCGCGTTTGAACTTCATCAGGTTGAGCGACGCGAGGTTGCAGGCGGTGTTGTTGAGGAAGACGTATTCGGAGCAGGGATTGGTCGAGTGAATGGGCTCGGTTCCCTTGCAGGTGTGCCATTTCTGGATGGGTCCGTCGTATTGCAGCCCGGGGTCGCCGCAGATCCAGGTGCCTTCGGCGATCTTGTTCAGCAGGGCGCGGGCGTCCTTTTTCTCGAGCGGTTTGCCGGTCGTGACGGTACGCGTCCACCATTCCCCGCCGTCGATGGCTGCCCGCATGAACTCGTCACTGACGCGGACCGAGAGATTCTCATTCTGATACATGACGCTCCCGTAGGCGTCGCCGTTGTAGGAGCCGTCGTAGCCCTGTTCGATGAGGGACCAGGCCTTCTTCTCCTCCTTTTGTTTGGCGTCGATGAACTCCTCGATGTCGCCGTGCCAGTCGCGAAGGGTGTTCATCTTGGCGGCGCGCCGGGTCTTGCCGCCGGACTTCACGACATTGGCCACCTGATCATAGACCTTGAGGAAGGAGAGCGGGCCGCTGGGTCGTCCGCCTCCGCTGAGCTTTTCCTTGCTGGAGCGGATGGGGGAGAGGTCGGTGCCGGTGCCGGAACCGTACTTGAAGAGCATCGCCTCGCTGTAGGCCAGGCGCATGATGTCCTCCATGTTGTCCTCGACGGACTGGATGAAGCAGGCGCTGCCCTGCGGGTATTCATACTGGGTGCGCGCGCGCTCCGCCTCGCCGGTTTTGCGATTGTAAAACCAGTTGCCCTTCGCGGAGTCCTTGCCGACGCCGTATTGGTGATAGAGCCCGACATTGAACCAGACCGGGGAATTGAAGGCGCCATGCTGGTTCACGCAGAGCCAGGTGAGTTCGTCGAAGAAGATTTCCCCGTCCGCCTTGCTGAAGTAGCCGTCGCGGATTCCCCAGTCCGCGATGGTCCGGCAGACCCGGTGGACGAGCTGGCGCACGGAGGTTTCCCGTTCCGGCGTGTTTTGCTCGCCATAAAAATACTTGGAAACCACCACCTTCGTCGCGAGCACCGACCACGACTTCGGGACTTCGACATTATCCTGCTTGAAGATCACCTTTTTGGCGTCGTCGGTGATTTCGGCCGTGCGGTGATCCCATTCGATCTGATCGTAGGGTGGGACCTTGGGATCACTGAATACGCGCTCGATCCGGACGGATTTCCGGGAGGAACGTGCGGGCTTGCCTGAGGGCCGACGAGCGGCGCGAGCGGCGCGGCGGCGGGCCGGAGTGGCGGGCCGGGACAGGACTTCTTCGCGAGTATCGATCATGGCTGACGTGGGAGTTGTGGGTTTGCTGAAAACGGAACGTTGGGCGGACCGGGATTCGAGGGGTGAAAAGGCCGCCCCACATCGTTTTTTTGCCTGGTTTGCAAAGTAACGCCTACCGTGCTTTTTGGGCTGAAACACCCATTCAGTAGGGCAATGGCTGCACACTACCACTACAGATTGTGGTGTAAACAAAATATTTGGAGAATTTAACAACCCTTCAATTGGGCTTTGAAATCAGCGGGTTAGCCGGTTGGAAACAGGTCAGGAACGGCCTTGAAATGGAGGCTCACACAAGGCTGAAGGGCGGGCAGGGTCCCTGAATTCACGGATCGAAGACTCCCGGCGGATCGCTGGATGAAACTTGTTCGAGGACACGGGAACGAGGCCGGGACGGGGAACAACGATTCGAAGATCATTCAACGCCGCTTTCGCCGGGAGGATGAAGCCCTGGCGCCGGATCGGCCGCGGGTTTTGTCGCGCGTTGAGCCGTGAGACCTGCCGGGACGGGGGCCGGGTTTCGCGCGATCGAATTTGCGGATTGGTTTGACCGATTGGGGGCGCGGGCGCGCGCGCAACACGAGGGGACAGCCTTCGAAACCGAAGGCGCGGCGGAGTTCGCCGGCGAGGTATTTCTGGTATTGATCGGACAGGAGTTCGTCGCGATTGACGAAGAGCACGAATGCGGGCGGCGCTTCGCCGGTCTGTGTGGCGTAGAAGAATTTCAGGCGATGCCCCTGGGCGCTGACGGGCTGGCGCTTTTCGATGGCGTCGTTGAGCGTCCGGTTCAAGAGAGCGGTGGGAATGCGTTGCCGCGTCTGGGCCGCGACGTAGCGCACCGCTTCGAGCAATCGATCCAGGTGAAATCCCGAGAGCGCGGAGGTGAAAATGACCGGCGCGTAATCGAGAAAGAACAACTGCCCTTGCACCCATTCGCCGAACTCACCAAGCGTGCTCAGGCGGCCGCCCTTCTGATGGCGCTTGGGGTCCTTTGTTCGACGGCGTTGAACTTCCTCTTTGCGCGCCTCCGTCACGCTGTCGGCGACCAGGTCCCACTTGTTGACGACGATGATGCAGGCCTTGCGTTCCTCGACGATTTTGCCGGCGATCTTCTTGTCCTGTTCGAGAATGCCCGACTCCGCATCGAGCACGAGGATGGCGAGGTCGCAGCGGGCGATGGAATCCTCTGAGCGTTTGACGCTGAAAAACTCGATGGAATCGTCGATGCGCCTTTGTTTGCGCATGCCGGCGGTGTCAATCAGCAGGTAGCGCTGTCGGACGCCGTCGGTCTCCACCTCGAAGGGGACATCGACGGAGTCGCGGGTGGTGCCGGGGGTGGGATTGACAATGACGCGTTCGGAGCGGGTGAGGGCGTTGACGAGGGAGGATTTTCCCACATTCGGCCGGCCGACAATGGCGAGCTTGAGAGGCGTGGCGGAATCGGATGCGGAGGGCAGGGTGTGATCCGGCGGGCTCCAGGAGGGCAGGTGCTTCAGGGCGGCCTCCATCAATTCGGTGATGCCGATTCCGTGGATGGCGCTGACCGGGAGGATACGGTCAAAGCCCAGGGGGGCGAATTCGACGGAGCCCCCTTCCATGCCGGCATGATCCGCTTTGTTGACGGCGACCAGGACGGGTTTGCCGGAATCGCGGAGCCGGGCGGCGACTTCGCGGTCCAATGGCACCAGACCCTCCCGCACGTTCACCACGAGGACGATGGCATCCGCCGACTCGATGGCCAGGTCCACCTGATCGACCGCGGCCTTGAGGATGGCGTCGGATGATTTTTCGCCCCGGCCGAGCCCGATGCCGCCGGTATCGACCAGGGTGTAGGGACGTCCTTCCCATTCGAGTTCGGCGCTGACGCGGTCGCGGGTGACGCCGGGTTGGTCGTGGACAATGGCGATGCGGCGGCCGGCGATGCGGTTGAACAACGCGGATTTGCCGACATTGGGACGGCCCACAATGGCGATGAGACCGGACATGCGGGGAGCATGGCCAAGGGGAGGGAGCCGGGAAAGGGAATTCATTTTTTGTAATTGTCCGGGAGGCGATTGTCCGGCAGTCTCGCCCCGAACCAACCCAGAAAACGGAGCCAAACATGACAGACGCCCAGAGTCCCAAGAAGCGCGGTTGTTTTTTTTACGGTTGCATTACCAGCATGGTGTTGCTGCTGGTGGTGGCGGTGGGCGTTTACATGGCCTATCGCTTCGTGATCGGGAAGGTCGATGAATACACGGACACGGAGCCCATGGAACTGCCGACGCTCCTGCTCACGCAGACGGAGTTGGAGGAACTCAACGAGCGCTTGAGCGAATTCGGCGACGCGGTGCGCGAGGGCGAGGCCACCGAGCCGCTGGTTTTACAAGGGGAGGAGATCAATGCTCTCGTGGCGAACGAGGAGGAGTTCAGGGATCACGTTTACCTGACGATCGAAGACGATGAGGTCAAGGGGCAGATCAGCCTCCCGCTGGATCAACTGGGTTTCAAGGGGCGATACCTGAATGGCGCGGCCGGATTCCGGGTGGTGCTGCAGAACGGGAATCTGGCGGTGAACGTCACCGCGGTCGAAGTCAAAGGGAAGCCCTTCCCGGAGGAATTCATGCAGCAATTGCGGGCGAAGAACATGGCCGAGGGGGCCACCGAGGATCCGGAGGTCCGCGCGGTGCTTGAGAAACTTGAGAGCATCACGGTCGAGGATGGCAAACTCACCATCACGCCGAAAGCGATCCCGGTTCCTGAAGAGCCGTGATGAAGGCGGTTCGATGCCTTCAAGGGATGCTGGGTTTGGGGGTGACAGCCACATTGCTGTTGCTCTGGATGCTCGCATCCGGGCATGGACAGGCCGGGACTCCCGATTCGCGGATCGGCACGGTGGCGCCGGAATGGGAGGTGGAAGACTGGTGGCAGGGGGAGGCGCGGCAATTGAGGGAGTTGAAGGGCAAAGTGGTTCTGGTCCGATGGTGGACGGCGCCCGGTTGTCCCTATTGTTCCGCCAGCGCGCCGGCGCTCAATGAATTTCACCAGCGCTATCGCCGGGAGGGTCTCGAAGTCGTCGGCTTCTATCACCACAAATCAACATCCACACTCCGGCGGGACAAGGTGAAGGCTCACGCGAAGAAACTGGGGTTCCAGTTTCCGCTGGCCATCGATCCCGAATGGCGCACGCTTCGCAACTGGTGGCTGGATCACGGGGAGCGTCGCTGGACGAGCGTGAGTTTTCTGCTGGACCGCAAGGGAGTCATCCGACACATCCACCCGGGCGGCCAGTACGTCCGCGGGGATGATGCCTATCGCGAGTTGAAAGCGAAGATCGAGGAATTGCTGGCGGAAGACAAAGGGGTCAGTCCCAAACATTGACACAAAGCTCAATCGTCAATCGTCAGTCACGGCAGTCAGGCGGCGACACTCCTGAAAAGACGGGGTTTCGAACCTGTTTGTGTCAATGTTTAGGACTGACCCCTTTTGAGAAAGCGGCGGCGATGGTCGAGCATCGCGTAGCGGTCGGTCATGCCGGCGAGGTAATCACAGACGGCGCGGTGACGGCCGTCCTTGCGGACGCGTTTTCGCGCCTGATCTCCGAGATCGCCGGGGTGGTCGAGGTAGTAATGAAAGAGTTCCTCGAGCATGCGGACCGCGCGGATGTTTGGCTCGTGGACAACGGGATTGTAGTAAAGGTTTTTGTAGAGATAGTCCCGGAGATCGAGATTCAGGGCGCGCCGGCCGGTGCTGTATTGAACGAGCGACTTTTTCTGGAGTCGGACATCATCCGCCGAACGGACATCGGCGTTTCGGATCAGGGATTCGGTGGTGTTGACCACGTCGCGAATCTGGCCGTCGATGAGGCAGCGGATGATGAAGTAGCGGCGG
>DATKEE010000230.1:0-6634 GCA_035544555.1 Candidatus Methylomirabilota bacterium | reverse complement strand
GTTCCCCGCTCCAACGGCACGCAGCCCCAATCCAGTCGCAACCTCGCCGGATGCGCCGGTACTTCCACCCTCTGCGCGTCACAGTCCGGCAGGAGCACCTTCGGCAATCCCAGCCCCACCCGCAGTCTTTGCGGGCGGTTCCCCGATCCCGCCAGTTCCATCCCCACTTCACCCGGACGATCCTTCGCCAGCCGGATCACCGGTTCCACCTCGACGCTGATTCCACCGCGGATTCTCAGCCCGCGGATCGCGTCGGCCGCCACCAGCAGCCCGAACCCGCCGGCCAGCGCCACCCCCGGAAGTGCGAGTTCCGGAATCATTCCCGCCAACCCTCCGAACGGCACCACCCACACGGCCGTCCAAAGCAGCAATCTGAAACTCGGCACGATCATCGCGGCACGGCTATGTCCCGTAGAATTCGTTGAATGACTTCCGTCGTCGTTACCCCCTCGATCTCGAACTCCGGCCGCAACACCAGCCGGTGGTCCAGAACCGCGACGGCCATGGCCTTGACGTCGTCCGGCGTCACAAAGTCGCGTCCCTGCAATGCCGCGTAGGCCCGGCACGCCAGCAGAAACGCCTGGGTCGCCCGCGGCCCCGCCCCCACCAGCACGCTCTCGTGCGTCCGCGTCGCCCGCACCACGTCCACCAGGTAGGCAAGCATTTCCGCCCGCACCGTGATCCCCTCCAGTTGCGCGCGCAGTCGCGCCAGATCCTCCGCGCTCACCAGCGCCTTCACCTCGCCCCCGCCCAGTGTCGCCTCCGGACTCGCCTTCCCCAACGTCCGCTGCGCCAGTTCGATCTCCCCCGCCCGATCCGGCTCGTTCATCTGAATCTTCAACATGAACCGGTCCTTCTGCGCCTCCGGCAGCGGATACGTTCCTTCGAATTCCACCGGGTTCTGCGTGGCGAAGACGGTGAAGTTCGGCGACAGCGACAGCGTCTCCCGGTCAATCGTCACCTGCCGCTCCTGCATCGCCTGCAACAACGCCGACTGCGTTTTCGCCGGCGCGCGGTTGATTTCATCCGCCAGCAGAAACGTCGTGAACACCGGCCCCTGGATCAGCGTGAATTCGTTCCGCTGCATGTTGAACACGTGCGTCCCCGTGATATCCGACGGCATCAGATCCGGCGTGAACTGGATTCGCGCGAACTCGCACCCCAGCACCCTCGCCAGGGTCCGCACCAACAGGGTCTTCCCCACGCCCGGCACCCCTTCCACCAGCGCGTGATGCCCCGTGAAGATCGCAATCAACGCCCGGTCCACAACCTCCCCCTGGCCGATGATCACCTTGCCGACTTCTTCCCGCGCCCGTCCCAGCACCGCCTTCACTTCGCTCAATTCGTCAGTCATGTGTTTGCTCCTCTCTCTCGTTCCTCTACCAACCGTTGCAGCCTTCGATACGTGTCCACCGGATTCGCGTCCCGGCGTCCGTCCTTGCGGCCTTCCTCCACCGCCGCCACCAGATGGGCCACCTTGCCGGCATGACGGCCGGTTCTCGCGGCGCCCGTTTGCATCCATTCCTCCAGACAGACCGCCGGCAGCGTCTCCGCCGGCACATTGTGCCTCAGCAGATTCACCAGACCGGACACCGCGTCCCGGCCCTCCACCCAGCCCTCCGACGTCTCATCGAATCCCTCCACCGCCGGAGGAAATCGAATCGCGTTGCGCCAGATGAACAGCCCCGCCAGCAGCAATGCCCCGGCAAAAAATCCATGCAGGCCGTACCGACGCGCCAGCGCCATCACCCCGCGCGATTCCCGCACCCCATGATGCAGCTCGTCAAACATCACGACCGGATGCCCCCCGGCCACCCATGCCAGCCACACCGGCTCACGGTCGATCCGCATCGCCTCGTTGCTCAACAGATAGGAATCCGACACCACCACAAGCACACCCTTTCCCACGTCCCGCTCCATGACAACCGGTCGGCCCTCGCGCGAATAAATCACGCGCCACCGATCCTCATCCCGCGGCGCGAACACCAATCCGCTGTGCCAGGTCAATTCGCCCGGCAGATCCAGTTCCGCCTCCCGTGACACGCGCACCGGCCGAACCTTCCTGTCCCCGTCCAATGGCAGGGCCTCAAACTCCACCCGGAAATCCCAGCGCCGCTCAACCGACACAAATTCCTCTCCCTCCGGGAAACCGCGGGATTCCTCCACCGGTCGTCTCACCCCAACGCCCGGCGCGCCGGCATCCTGTTCCCCCGGCGGCTGGGTTTCATCGGAGGCTCCGTTTCCATCCATCGGCGTGGTTGGCGGAGGCGAGGCGGGCGGCGCGGTGGACGCGGCGCGCTCGCGGGCAATCGCATGATCCAGCCGCGTTCCAATGGGCGGCAACGTGATCACCACCCGGGCGCCCCGCTCCAACAATTCCTCCATCGCCACCGCCGTGGCGCGATCCAGCCGCCCGGCCTCCGACGGATCCATCCCCAGATACAGCAACGTGAACGGCGACCGCTCCTCCAGCCGGGCCAGCGGACGCGCGTTTCGATCCACCGACAATCCACCCAATCCGTCCAGGCTGTCGTGGAACGCCTTCGTTCCCACCGGATCCGCCCGGAGACTCGAATAGGGAGGATACACGTCACCGGCCGCGAATCGGAGCTGAAACAGATGGACCAGCCCTCCGATCAACAGAACCAACAAGCCGACCGCCAGCAGTGCGATGAGGATCGTGCGTTTCAAGCGGTTTGAATCCGTTCAAAGTTCACCCGGAATCGCGAGAACACCTCGTCGCTCGCGTCATGCAGCCCATACCACACCCGGTCAAACATCCCCACATTGTCCCCGAACGCGGCCTGCAATTCCGGCAGGTGCCGCGCGCGCCGGCCCAATTCAACCTGATACTCCCGGTTCGACTTCGAGCGCTCGATGTGGACCAGTTCGCGTCCGCCCAGGTGCGCGAGATTCGCCAGGTAAAGCGCGCGCAGAGCCAGCCGCAACTCCCCCCGCTCCCGCATCTCCGCCGCAAGCC
Organism: Candidatus Methylomirabilota bacterium; assembly: GCA_035544555.1. GTDB lineage: Bacteria > Verrucomicrobiota > Verrucomicrobiia > Limisphaerales > DATKEE01 > DATKEE01. The sequence continues at coordinate 3,654 of DATKEE010000230.1, read as the reverse complement.
GCAGCCATTCGTCCTCCGGCAATTGATCGGCCGCCACCCCTTCGTCCCGCAGATCCGGAACCGCCGCAATGCCCTCCCCCGCCAGAGCCGATCCAGCTCCGCGCCGCTGCCGCCAGCTCCGATGCAGCACAAACCCCAGCCACCCCAGCGCTCCCACCGCCACGACCACCGCAAACAGTTTCAACGCGACAACCAACCCGCCCGTGGACACCCCGACCGTCGGCGTGTTGCGATTCCCGGAAAACAGATCGCCCAATCTTTCGAACAGTTTGCGAATCCCCTGGCCCACCCCCTGCATGAACTGATCGAACGACCGCCCAAGGTCATCCAGAAACCGCAGCACCGCGTTTCGTGAATCCGCCTCCCGCGACAGTTTCTCCCGCGGCAGCCGCCAACTGAACTCGCTACGGCTGATCACCTCCCCAATCCGCCGATCCAGATCCTCCGGTGTCACCGCCGGACCTTCCCCCGCAGTCCCTTGATCCGCGCCGAATCCCCGCGCCTCGCTGGCCTCCGCCGTGGATGCAGGTTCGCTCCGCGTGTCTTCGGCGCCCGGGCAGGCGGGGACAACCGCCATCCACACAATCACGGCCATTGCGAGACCCTTCGTCACCGGCAATCCCACCCGCCGCAGTTCCGCCTTCAAATCCTCGCCCGAAACCAGCGATTCCCCGTGGAAGCAGCGAAGCACATAGACCGTCTTGACCAGCGGATCCAGGCACAGATAGGTCAGTCCGCAGAGCGAGGCCAGCAACGTTGTGTTGAACATGGCATACGGGGATTGCGAAAAAATCGTCTCCACGCCCAGCAGCATGCTCAACAACATCGGCACCTGCACCACCAGAATCATCAGGTTCAAAAACACGAATCCGCCAAACAGGATCAGCAGGGCCAGAACCATGTGATTCTGAACCGGCCACAACCGCATCTGCCGCCAGGCCCGACGAAACGTCTCCCCAAGACTCCCGGATTCCCCCAGCGCCGTCGCGCTCTGATAAAACCCATAGACCCACGCGGCGGGAAACGCGGCCACCAGCGCCAGCGGCACCACGAACAATCCCGTCGAATGCAACAGCCACTGCCTCGCCGCCATCCCCGGAACCGCCCGCCACGATATTTCCTCCGGCAATCCCGCCACCCGCCGCGACAGCATCGAAGCGAACACGGCCTGGCCCGTCTTCATCCAGGCGAACGCCACCGCCATCCCCAGCGCCGCCCGCCCGCAATGCTCGTAGGCAAACGCGCTGCGGCTCATGTCCGCCCAAAAATAAAGCAGCGCCAGCAGGAACGGAATCGTGCCCAGGTAATACCAGACCACCACCCGCAACGGCGACCGGCGCAGCAGATGGGTGGCTTCCTCGATCAAATCAAGCGGCCCCAACCCGCGCTGACGCCAGCTCGCGCGTTTCACAATGGCACCTCCGGAATGACCTGCTCCCAGACCGTTCCCTCATGGAACGTCGTGGGCTGGGCCAGCAGCCATTGCCCCAGCACGTGGAAAAACAGCCACGCCACCAACAGCCCGCCCGCGCACTGCGCCAGCCACGTCCACCCCGCCCCGCGCGCCACCGGCCGGCTCCCGGCGCGAACCTTCCGCTTCAAACAGTCCGCGCACAACACCCGGTCCTCGTGCTCCGTGATGCACTCGCGGCAATAATACCGCGCGCACTCCGGACAGCGCGCCACCGCCTCCCGCGCCGGATGATGCAGGCATCTCAGTTGTGCGAGCCCGGTCATGAACTCAATCTCGTGTAACTGTTCATCTCACCCTCGAACTGCGGACTCTGAACCGAACGGTCGCCTTCGCGTAGGACGGAACGCCGGTCTCCGACCCGGCTCGTTACGAATGTGAGGAATCGCGCCGGGTCGGAGACCGGCGTTCCGATGCCTTCGCCTTCATTCGTGTGAATTCGTGTCCATTCGTGGTTTTTCACCTGAATAGTTACAGTTTCGTTCTGTCCACCTGCCCTCACCATAGCAACTCCCGCTGCCACTTCATCAATCGCGCCTCGTTCCGTTCCCGGTCCTCCGCCAGAGCCACCAGCATCGCCCGGCTCGCGATCAGTGTCGGATCAATCTCCAGTTCCTTCGCCCGCGCGTCCCGGCGCCGCTGCAACTCGTCAAACCGACGCCGTTCCGCCTCCGTCGGCCGTCTCCCGAATCGCATGGCCGGTTGCGGCAATCCCTCCTCCGGCACCTCCAGCCCCCGCGCCACCGCCGCCTGGACACCACTCCGCCGTCGCGGACGCATGCGGCGGGGAATCAGCGGATCGATGCTCCGGCCGTGCGCCGCCGCCGCCGACAAATCCACCAGCGCTTCGTGGCTTAAAATGAAATAAGGGGGGGTGTTGCCCGCGATGGCCTCCTCCTCGCGCCAGAGCCACAACTCACGCAGCACCGCCATCGCGCGGCGGCCCAGCTTGGAACTCCCCTTGATCCGCCACAACGTGTCGGGATCGATCTCCTCCTCGCGTGTGCTGTCCCGGATCAACCGCGCGCACACCTCTTCATGCCACCCCAGACGACCCTTCGCCTTCAACTCGGATCGCAGCGTGTCGGACAACGACTTCAAATACCTCGTGTCGTTCCGGGCGTAATCCTCCATCCGCTGGGTCAACGGACGCTTCGCCCAGTCGGCCCGCTGCGCCCCCTTCTCCAATGTCACGTTCAGATACCGCTTCACCAGGTTCGTCAATCCAAACTCCGTGCACCCCACCAGCCGGCTCGCCGTCATCGTGTCGAATATCCGCGAGGGAATGAAATTCTGTGACTGCTTCAAGAGGCGCAAATCATAATCCCCCCCGTGCAGAATCAATTCCCGGTCCCGCAGAATCTCCCACAGCGGACCCAGATCCAGTCCGGCCAGCGGATCCACGAGACGGTCCTCCCCCTCGATGCTGAATTGCAGCAAACACAGCTTCTCCGGATACGCGTGCAGACTGTCCGCCTCCGTGTCCAGGGCAACCCACCCGGCGGATCGCAATCTCCCGAGAAACTCACCCAACGGCCCGGCTTGATCAATCATCGCGCCTTCCCGGTCATAAACTCGAGTGTCCCTTCACCGGCGGCGCGGGAAAATTCAACTGCCGGCCCCTGTCCGCCCCGTCTGCCTGGGCGCCCCGCGAACCGGTTCCGAGGGCCCCATCCCGGGTCGCGGCCTGTAAATTCAAAGATGTCGTTCATGATCACAAGATTTCCGGGCGCGACTCTATCCGGGAACCCCCATCCCCGAAAAGCCCTTTGACAACCCCCTCGTAGCCTCCGGAGTAAGCCGGATCACTCTCCCCGGAACGCGTGTAACCGCCCAATTTCGCGCCCCCATTCCCCTCGGAGCGCGGCCAGCCTGCCCGCGCGACTCCCCCCCACCACCCCGTAGCATCCGGCGTAAGCCGGATCACTCTCCCTCGACCGCACACACCCACACAATCTCGCGCCGCCATCGGAACCCCGGCAGGGACGCATCGCTGACTAATGCCGAGCGCGCACAGATTGCATTCACCGCGTCCGGAACTGTCCTCCCTCTCCCAATCCTTCATTCCCCGCGAAGCCCCGCACCGATTGGGAGAGGGAACGAGGGCACTGATGTTGAATTAGGGACGACGGAAGAGCAGCCGGGTGCTCATACTCTTGCTCTTACTTTTACTCATAATCCCT
>DATKEE010000229.1:0-7631 GCA_035544555.1 Candidatus Methylomirabilota bacterium | reverse complement strand
TGTGACCGGGGATTCGACCGGATCCCTGTGCGGGTTCGACCCGGCTTTGGAGCAGTCTTGAAAATCCCGGGGGCGGCGATCCATTCTCCGTCCGGCCGCTTGTGCGTCCGCTACGGGTGCCTCAGTTCTCCTGGGGCGGCGGCGTGCCGGGTGTATTCGGGTCCCCCGGCAAAGTCAATTGCGGGGCATTCGTGGTGACGCCCGGGATTTGTTCCTGTTGCGGCTCGGGGTCGCCGCCGGTCTGCCGCAGTTCCTCGGCGATGCTGCCGGGGCGGCCGGCTTGTGTGCCGAGAATGGCGAGTGTCAGACACAGGACAAAAAAGATTCCGGCGGCGTATTTGGTGAGATTGGTGAGCACATTTCCGCTGCCCGCGCCGAGCAGCGCGTCGGCGGCTCCCCCGCCGAAGGCCAGACCGGCGCCGGCGTCCTTCTTGGGCAATTGAACCAGGATGAGCAGGATCAGGAGCAGGGCGTCCAGAACGAGGATGGCGGTCAACAGACCGATGAGAAGGGTCAGCATGGTGGTTTAGTCAGATGAGATTCTTGACGATCTCCGCAAAGGTGCGGCTTTCGAGGGAGGCCCCGCCCACCAACGCGCCATCCACGTCCGGCTGGCTCATCAGTTCGCGGGCGTTCGAGGGTTTGACGCTGCCGCCGTACTGGATGCGGACGCGCCGGGCGGTGGTGTCGCCGAACATGACCTTCAGGCTCTGGCGGATGAACGCGTGAACCTCCTGGGCCTGTTTGGCGGTGGCGGTCCGGCCGGTGCCGATGGCCCAGACCGGTTCGTAGGCGATGATGGTTTCCTCGGTCTGGCCCGCGTTCAAACCGTCCAGGCTGCCGAGCAACTGTTCGCTCACCACCTGTTCGGTGCGGTTCGCCTCGTGTTCCTCCAGCGTCTCGCCGACACAAACGATGGGCTTCAGCGAGGCGGCATGGGCGGCCTGCGCCTTGCGGGCGACCAGCTCATTGGATTCCTTCTGATATTGGCGGCGCTCGGAATGGCCGAGGATGACGTAGCGGACGCTGAATTCCTTCAACATCCCGGCGCTGATCTCGCCGGTGTAGGCGCCGTAGTTGTGTTCGCTCATGTTTTGCGCGCCCAGCCGGAAGGTGGAATCGAGGATCGCCTTGGATACCTCGCACAACGCCGTGTGGGGCGGACAGACCACCACGTCCACCTCCTTGATGTTGCTGAGGTCGCGCTTGAGATCGCCGACGAGATCCAGAGCCTCGGCCACCGTCTTGTTCATCTTCCAGTTGCCGGCGATGATGAGTTTGCGTTCCTTGTCCATGCTGCGATTGGGCGTGCGGGAATTTATTTGCCGGTCAGGACGGCCACACCGGGCAGTTCCCCGCCTTCGAGAAACTCGAGGCTGGCTCCGCCGCCGGTGCTCATGAAGGTCACCTGCTCCCCCAGGCCCGACTGGTTGAGAGCCTTCACGCTGTCGCCGCCGCCGATGATGCTTTTCGCGCCGTGCTTTTGGGTCGCCTCGACCACCGCCCTCGCGACGGCCAGCGTGCCTTCCGCAAAGCGCTTGTCTTCAAAAATGCCCATCGGGCCATTCCATAGAATCGTCTTTGCTCCCCGGATGATCTCCGCGTATTGGCGGGCGGTTTCATGACCGATATCCACGCCTTCCACATCATCGGGAATGTCCGGCGCGCTGTTCACCCGCGGGTCCTGCAACTCCACGACGGGCTTGCCCTTCTTATTGAGCCGGTCCGTCTTCACCGATTTGGCGACGACATTGTCCACCGGCAGGAGAAACTGCACTCCCTTTTGCCGGGCCTTCTCCAGCGCCTTCAGGGCGACGTCCGTCCGGTCGGGTTCCACCAGCGACTTTCCGACCTTCCGGCCTTGGGCAAGCTTGAATGTATAGGCCATCGCGCCCCCGATCAGCAGGGTGTCGGCTTTCTCCAACAACCGGTCGATCACCTTGATTTTATCCGAAACCTTGGCTCCCCCCAGGATGACCACGAACGGGTGTTGGGGGTGCTCAAGTTCCTGGCCGAGGAATTGGAGTTCCCGCTCCATCAACAGACCGGCCGCGCAGGGACCGCCGCGTTCCGAAATCACGCGGGGAACACCCACCGTTGAGGCGTGCGAGCGATGGGCGGCGCCAAACGCGTCATTGACATAAATCTCCATGTCCCGCGCGAGCTTCCCGGCGAAATCCGGATCGTTCGCCTCTTCCTCAGCGTGGAAGCGAAGGTTCTCCAACAACAACACATCGCCCTCCTTCAGGGCGCCTGCGGTCTTCGCGACCTTTTCGCCGATGCAATCGTCCACGAAGGCGACTGGCCGCCCCAGGAGATCCGCGAGTTTTTCCGCCACCGGACGCAGGGACAAGGATGGATCAGGCCGGCCTTTGGGACGACCGAGGTGGGCGGCCAGCACGAGCTTCGCTCCATTCGAGATCAACCGTTCGAGTGTGGGCAATGTGGCGACCATCCGGGTGGTGTCGTTGATGACCATGCGGCCATCCTTTTCCTCCATCGGGACATTGTAATCGACCCGGACAAACACGCGTTTGCCTCGCACATCCAGATCGTTGACAGTCAGTTTCGCCATAACGGTATCAAACAGGCCGGCTAGGATAGCCAAGACCCGACTTGAGTCAAAGGGGAATTCAGGGGCTTGATTCGTTCTATAATCCGTCCGCCAGATTGCGCCACAACACGTTCGCGGTGAACAGGGCCATCATCGATACGCAGCACGCCACTTTGCCGATGGCCCCCAGCACCATGCCCACCGTCGCGCCCACGCCGGCGCGCGACGACTCCTCGATGGCCCTTCCGCCAATCAACTCGAACAGGACCGCGCCGACAAAGGGTCCCAACAGGAGGCCCGGCAGACTGAAGAACAGTCCCACAATCCCTCCCACAATCGCACCGACCACGCCCTTCCAGGACGCCCCAAACCGGCGGGCTCCGTACGCCCCCGCCAGATGATCCAGCACCAGCGACAACAGCGTCAGGAGCAGGAGGATGGTCATGACCATCCAACCGGCGCCGGACTCGCCGAAGTAGAGCCGGTGCGCCAGCGCCGTCAAAAAGATCAACGGCGTGCTCGGCAGCCAGGGCAGAACACTGCCGGCCAGACCGAAGCACATCAGGAACAACGCCACCGCCAGCCCGATCATTTCTTCGATGCTCATCTCTTCCTCAACGCACTCATCACATCGGCCGATCAACAACCCGTACCCGATTCCGACTTCGAAACCGCCTCCCGCAACGCGGCTTGCGTGGCAACGAAATCCTCCGGCAACGGCGCCTCCAGTGTCACGCGTTTCCCGGTTCGTGGATGTTCGAATCCCAGCCGCCAGGCGTGCAACATCAACCGTGGCGGGTTGACTCCGCTCTCCTCCCTGAGCCGGGTGGTTTGACGCCGGCCATAGATCGGATCTCCGAACAGCGGATAGCCGATGTGCTGAAAATGCACCCGGATCTGATGGGTTCGTCCCGTATGCAGCGCCGCCTCCACGAGGGTGGCGTTCCCGAGCCGTTCCCGCACCCGAAAGGTGGTTCGCGCCTCGCGGCCGCCCTCGACGGCGGCCATTCGTTTGCGGTGCGTGGGATGGCGCGCGATCCGGGCGGTGATGACGCCGGATTCGTTCCGCACCCCGCCGCACACGATGGCCTGATACACCTTTTCCATGGTGCGACCCGCGAACTGCCCGCTGAGCGCCAGATGCGCGGTGTCATTCTTCGCCACCACCAGACAACCGCTGGTGTCCTTGTCCAGCCGGTGCACGATACCTGGACGCGCCACCCCGCCGATTCCGCTGAGCGTTCCGGCGCAATGATGCAGGAGCGCGTTGACCAGGGTGTGTTCGTCGTGGCCGAGGGAGGGATGCACCACGAGGCCGGCCGGTTTGTTCAACACCAGCAAATCCTCGTCCTCGTGCAGCACATCCAGGGGAATCTCCTCGGGCCGGGCCTCCGCGGGTCGCGCCTCCGGGAAAGACACCGTGACCACTTCGCCGGCCACCGGAGAATGGGTGGGTTTGACCGCCTCGCCATTGACGCGAACGTGCTCCTGCTCGATCAAACGCTTCAGTATGCCCCGGGACACCGCGGGAAACCGGTCGCGAAGATAGGTGTCCAGGCGCCAGCCGGGCAGCGACTGCTCGACGATCAGCGTGATGGTGCGATCAGACATGCTTCGTGCAACCCGGGATCAATCGCCGCGACCGGCATCGAGGCGGCGAAGAGAGCCGGCGTTTTTCGCCTCCATCCGGCCCCGTGCCGGCGCCTCAGTTTCCGGTCCCCGCCCCGGCCGGTTGCGCCCGGACCGGCAGTTGTTCCTTGCGCCAGGAGAGAAGGAACAGCAGGCCGACGCCGACGCAGATGGCGCTGTCGGCGACGTTGAACGCGGGGAAACCGATCTCCTCGCCGCCGCGTTGATTGATGTAGAACCGGAGAAAGTCGATGACATGGCTCACGCGGAGGCGATCGATCAGGTTGCCGGCGATGCCGCCAAAGATCAGCCCGAGGGCAAGCTGGCCCAGAAAGGTATGGACCTCGAAGTGTCGGCGGAACACGTAGAGGGCGACGAGGGCGATGGCGGACACGACGGCGAGGACATTGTTGTAGCCGTAGAAGAGGCTCCAGGCGGCGCCGGTGTTGCCCCAGTGGACGAACTTGAAGAACCCCTCCACCACCTCGCGTTCCTGGTAGAGATCCAGGCCCAGCACATGCGTCACCGCCAGCTTGGTGAGCTGATCGAACAGGAGGATGCATCCCGCGACCCCGAACATGCGGGAATTCGGCGTCCAATTCATGACTCGCTGCGCGCGTAAACCACCCGCGTGTCCGCCAGCAGATCGTGCAGCGCCTTCTTGTCCGGACGCAGCGCGATGAGCAGGGAACCGATGTAGAATGTCACCTCCGTCAAAACAAACGCCATCCATCGCCGGAACGACGTGCTCCAACCGATGGGCGAACCATCGGCATGCACCACTCTTGCCCCGATGGCGAGCTTGCCCAGCGTGGCTCCAAACAAGGCCTGCAGGGGAACGTAGTAGGCCATCGCCACCAGCTTCGTCAGCAGGATCCATTTGGCTGCCACCGACGGGGTCATGAGTTCGCTGATCGACGGCGACGGACCCAGCAGCAGATTGCAAATGAATCCGAGCGCCAGAAGGTCGAGCAGAAACGCCGCGAGGCGCGACCAAAAACCGACCGCCCGCAGCACGACCTGCGGCTGCGCCTCCCTCGGGACCCCGGCCTGATTCAGATCATATTGCAGCTCTATGAAATCCGAGGCGGCCGTCCAGCCTGACCGGTCGCTGCGCCAGACCGGAGTCTTCGAGATCAAACGGCCGTCGCGAATCCAGCGCTCGACTTCGTCCAGGGTGACCGGACCGTATTCCAGTCCATCCCCGCCAATGATTCTGTAATTCTTGTCCATGACGCCAAGAGTGGAGGGAGGTTAAAGCAGGAAAGACGCGGGAAAACAACTCCTTTCCGACCGGGGTGACACCGTCTCAATCCGGGCGGCTTGCGTATCTTTCAGGTTGTGAGGAGGTTCTATTACGTCGAGTAGGGAACGTCGCTGTCATAGTCGATGGCCGGAACAACCTTTCCATCGCCCGTGCGGATGGTCCGGGTGTCGGGATCAAACAGCAACGTGAGGCTGAGGCGCTCGGACATCTCCGCCAGGCAAAGCACGACATGGGCGCGGATCGCCAGATCGATGCTGGCCAGGGGCGTCCCGCCGGAGCGGATGCAATCGAACCAGTCCTTTTCGAGCCGCGGCACACTGCCCACCGGCAGCGGATCGAAGTACTCCTCGGGATCGAGTTCATCGACGAACGGCCGTTCGGGTTTGAGTTCCATGCGATTCTGGCTCGAGGAAAAGTAAAGCGTGGCCTTGCGTCCGCGGAGCATGTCCGGCAGCCCCTGTTCATTCACCGTACTGCCGGCGATGCACAGCGTGAGACCGTTGGGAAACTCCGCGAGCAGGTGGGTGGTGTCCGTGATCTCGCGGTCGGTCGAGACCTTGCGAGTGCCGGTGCAGGCGATGCGGCGGGGGAATTCGGGCGTCCCTGTGGCCAGCATCAGCGGGAGGAATTTGTGGGGCAGAAGATTCCCGAGAAGACCGGAATTGTAGGCGTAGAACTTGTGCCAGCTAAAATAGTGTTCGGGTGTCCACGGAATCCGGGGCGCCCGGCCCAGCCAGCGATTCCAATCGAGGTTGTCCGGGTTCGCGTCCGGATCCACGGGATAGGTCCATTCGCTGTTGCGCGGATTGTTGCGGCAGTAGGACCCCTGCCCCCAGACCAAGGGACCCAGCTTCCCGTCGCGGATCCATTGCGCCGCCTTGTGCCAGACGGGGTCGGCGCAGTATTGCGATCCGATCTGGAAGACTTTGCCGGTCTTCCGAACCGCGTCGTAAATCCGGAAGCCTTCATCGAGGTAACGCGCCAGGGGTTTCTCGCCGAGGACGTGCTTGCCCGCCTCCATCGCGTCAATCGCGACTTCCGCATGCCAGTTGTCCACGGTGGACACCACCACGGCATCGATGTCGTTTCGTTCGAGCAGTTTTCGGTGGTCGCCGAAGGCGGCGGATTCCGGCAGGCCGGTGGCGGCGCGGGCGGCGTCGAGGCGCTTTTGCCAGACGTCGCACACCGCGGCCTGGACGATGTTGTTGGCCCCGGCATGGGTCTTCTGATGCCGGATGTGGGCCATTCCCTGACTGCCGGTGCCGATGTAGGCGACGGCGATCCGGTTGTTGGCGCCGACGACCCCGGCGGACGGGGCCTGGTTCTGGCCATAGACCGGGGTCTTCAGGAGGCCTGTGGCGGAGACGGCGGCCGCGGCTGAGGTGGCGCGCTGGAGGAAGACGCGGCGCGACTGGCGCCCGGGACGGGGGGATGGATCGGTGTTCATGGGATGAAGGATCGAGGGATGGGGGGAGTTTCGGTTGGGAATCGTCCGCAAACCATACGCCTGAAACCGGACTCAGCCCATTACAAATTCCGCCCATTTGTCGGCGATGTCATGGACACGCGCCATGCCGGTATTGTCCGAAGGAGACCCTGGATTGGCCGCGGACTGCCCATGGGCGAAAGTCGGTCGGACCAAGGAAGCTGAGCCCGCCTTTCAAAACTTTCGACTGGATGCGCAAGCTGAAATACGGTGCAATCAGCAGGCTTAGCCGCTCGCCAAATGCTCACCGCCAATGAGCGCCCAGGCTTACGACGTGGAGGTGAAATGAAGGAGCGGAGATTGAGTTCCTCCTGAATCAAAGACTCAAATGAAAACGATACAAGTGCAGGTGCCCGATACGCTGCTCCTCCATCCTCAGAACAGTATGGCGGACATGGAAAGGCGCAGCCAATTTTTGCTGGCGCTGAAGTTTTTTGAGCTTGGCGAACTCAGCTCCGGGCAGGCCGCGCAGATGTGCGGCATGAGCCGGGCAGCGTTCCTTACCGAAGCGAGCCGGACCGGTGTCGCTGTCGCGGATCTCCCACCGGAGGGCATGGACGACGAATTCGCCAATGCCTGATTTCTTCAGTCAACCGGCTGTCCCCCTCATCATTCCTGCGGGAGTTCAAATCGATGCTGCCTTCAAATAGGAGACTTTTATTCGTCAGCCTGGTATCCGTGGTTGGGGTGACAGG
>DATKEE010000228.1:0-3827 GCA_035544555.1 Candidatus Methylomirabilota bacterium | reverse complement strand
GGAAGTTCCACGGTGGGAGTGCGGCCAAACTCGCCGCCCCAGATGACGAGGGTATCCTCGAGCATGCCGCGTTGTTTGAGATCCTTCAGGAGCGCGCCGATGGCCTGGTCGCATTGTCCGGCCAGCCGGCGGTGATTGACCTCGATGTCGTCGTGGTTGTCCCAGGGTTGGCCGGCCCCGTGCCAGACCTGGACGAAGCGGACTCCGCGTTCGACGAGACGTCGGGCGATGAGAATCTGGCGGGCCTGCGTGCCTTCGCCGTACATCTTCCGGATGTGCTCCGGTTCCTGGCTGATGTCGAACGCGTCGCTGGCGTCCATCTGCATGCGGTAGGCGAGTTCGAAGGACTGGATGCGGGCTTCGAGTCGGGCGTCGTTGTCGCGGTCGTGGAGGTGGCGTTCGTTGAGGGATTGAAGCAGGTCGAGTTGGCGGCGTTGTTCGGGGAGGGAGGTGGAGTCGTTCTTGATGTGCTCGATGAGCTTTTCGATGCGCGTGTGCTGGGTGTCGATGTAGGTTCCCTGGAACACGCCTGGGAGGAAACCGGACTGCCAGTTTTGGGATTCCTGGATGGGATAGCCGCCCGGGCACATGGCCACGAAGCCGGGGAGGTTCTGGTTTTCGGTGCCGAGGCCGTAGGTGACCCAGGAGCCCATGCTGGGGCGGACGAGCCGGGCTTCGCCGCAGTTCATGAGCATGAGGGACGGTTCATGATTCGGGACGTCGGCGTGCATCGAACGGATGACGGCGATGTCGTCGATGCATTCGCCGACTCGGGAGAAGATTTCGCTGACCTCGATGCCGCTCCGGCCGTATGGGCGGAAGGAGTAGGGGGAACGGTAGGCGGCGCCGGTTTTGCGCTCGGTCTTGAGGTTTTCCATCGGCAGTTCCTTGCCGTGGTATTTGTCGAGGAGCGGCTTGGGATCGAAGGTATCCACGTGGGACGGCCCGCCGTTCATGAAGAGATGAATGACGCGTTTGGCGCGTCCGGGAAAGTGGGGGGATCGGGGGGCGAGCGGGGAGATGGCGGCGGTTGATCCCTGGGCGGCGGCGAGGCCGGCAGCGTTCATGATCGAGGCGAGGCCGAGGGCGCCCATGCCCATGCCGCAGCGGTGCAGGAACTGCCGTCGCGTGAGGGCCAGATGCTCGGGGTTGAAAGGATGATGATCCATGCGGTTTGGCACTGACGGTTTACCTGGAACAATAGCCATGGAATGCACCGACGGGCAACCCCGGAGATTTGTTCAACCAGCGCGATGGCACGATTGGAAGTGGGTGAAGAGAGCGATTTTCGAAGAATGGATGAGGGGCGCGATTCGGGTGTCCTGCCCCGGAACAGAAGGTCAGAGCGTCGTTACCTCCGCTGCCACGCGATGGACTGGGAGTGGAGCCGCGCATTCACAAACCCGGTGGATGCGTCTGACCAACTTTTGTTACAATTGCAACAAAAGTTGGTCAGACGGGATTTTCTCCGCCCTGTTGATTGTGATCGCGCGCGTGGGCGGGTGTCCGACATTTCCTTGACGCTTCCTGGTGAAGGGCTTCAAATACACTGAATTCAACCCCTTTTCGCTTTATGCCACCCCCTCCTCACAAAGGCCGTCGCACGTTGATCATCGTCGTCATTTTGCTGGCCCTGCCCATTGCGTTGTACTTCCTGTATCCCTTGATGCAGACTGCGAAGGAGAAGCTGGATGAGCGGGGCGAAGAGGTTGCGGCCGGCGAGGGGACGGGCGGACAGACTGAAGGCGTTTCGGACGATCCGGCCATGGTGGCGGATGGGACCGGGGGACTGGCAGGCGAGGGCGAGGCCCAGCGCGTGGCGGAATTACCGGTGATACCGCCGGCCTGGACGTTGGAGGTTCATCAGGCCACGATTCCCGAAAGCCGGGTCAACGGGAGGATTGAAGGCGAGGAATTTGTGATGGACGACGCCCGGTTGGCGGAGCAGGGGCCGCTCAGCATCCTCATGTTGCGGCAGGGCACGAATATTTACGCCGAGCGGGAGATCCTGGTTTACCTCAGGCCCGAGGGTGGCGGTTCGCTGGCCGGCAGTAGTTGGAACGTGGCGAAGGACCAGCGTTCCGGCGCACCCCAGGTCATCAAGCGTTGGAAGAGCGATCCTCGTTACGCGCCCAAGGCCAAATCCTTCTCCAGCGGGTATGCGCTGAAACTCGAGTTCGATGAGGCGCCCGGGGAGGGATTGTCCGGGAAGATATATCTGGCGTTGCCGGATCCGGAGAAGACGGTGGTCGCGGGGAAATTCAAGACAGTTGCCGGGCCGACCGGAATCTCCACGCAGCAAGCGCCGGGAACGGCGCCGGCGACATCCCCCCAAACGGACCAGGACCTCCGCGACCGTTACGGTCTCTGAGGACCTTCCCCGGGAAAACTGGACTTCTTCGATTTATTAAACAGGCTCCGAGGGTTCCGGCTTGTGCCTGGCCGTGGAGTATTTCCGGTCCGGCGGTATGATCCACCAACTCAAGGCGACGAGCGCGAAGAACCCGAGATAGATCGCGGTGAACACTTCCGGCTCCCAGTCAAAGAACAGCCATTCCCCGATCCAATGCTGGACGAAGGTCGATTCGTAACGACCGGTGTCGCCCGCCTCCCGGCGAAGCGCGTTCTCCCAGAGGGTCAGGGGACAAATCACTCCGATGAGCGCCTGCGCGGCGACCACTCCCATGGCCAGCAGATGCGTCCAGCGGAACCAGGGGTTTCGCACGAAACGCCACCGGGCCAGCCATCCGATGCAGATGGCCGCCTGACCCGCGACGATGTAGAGAACAATGCCGAAATGCACGACGAGGATCAGATCGGCAAGGAATCGGAGGAAGCCGGCGGGCATCGTTCAAGACTGGAGTCATGCCGGGGGAAATGGAACGTCAAATTGGGCTCCGCTCCCGTCGCGAGGATGACGGGAACTGGCGAAGGAACCCGCCCATGAATCCGCTGCCACCGGCATTTCAGGCAGTGGATGCCACCCATGTTCGACTGCGGGGTCGGAAGCTGGTTTATTTCGGCGGGTGCGATTATTTCCGGCTCGCCGGCCATGCGGAGATGATCGAGGCGGTGCGGGAAGGGGCGCGGCGGTTCGGGGTGAACGTGGCGGCGTCACGCGTTACCACCGGCAATCATCCGCTCTACGAACAACTCGAACGCGCGCTGGTGAATTTCTTCCGGACCCAGGCCGCGCTGCTGGTGGCCAATGGTTACCTGGCCAACCTGGCCGTGGCGCAGGGAATCGCGGGAGACATTTCCCACGCGCTGGTTGATGACCGCGCGCATGTGGGTTTGCTGGACGCGGCGGAGTTTCTGAACTGTCCGGTGATCCGGTTCCGGCATCGCGATGCGCGGGATCTTGGTGTTCGGATGAAGCGCGCGGGAACGGGAGCCCGCATCCTGGTGCTGACCGACGGCCTGTTTGCGCACGACGGAACGGTGGCGCCGTTGCGCGAGTACCTGCGCGTCCTGCCGCGGAGCGCGGTGATCCTGGTGGACGACGCGCATGGGGCGGGCGCGCTGGGTTTGCATGGCCGGGGCACGGTGGAGGAAACCGGAGTGCCAGACCGACGGATCATTCAAACGATCACGTTCAGCAAGGCGTTTGGCGCGCATGGCGGGGCAATTCTCTGCCCGCGACGGGTGCGACGGCGGATCATTGCGCGAAGCCGGTTGTTCGCCGGTCACACGCCGCCGCCGTTGCCGTTGGTCTTTGCCGCGTTGCGCTCCCTGCGGATTCTCCGGAGCGCGCCCGGGCTGCGTCGGCGGCTGCGCGGGAACACGCGGTTTCTAAAGGAGGCGCTTCGCCGCGCCGGATTCGAGAT
>DATKEE010000227.1:0-6001 GCA_035544555.1 Candidatus Methylomirabilota bacterium | reverse complement strand
AGGTCGGCCTGGATCTGTTCCATTTGCTGCTGCATTCGGGCAGCCTGTTTCATCATTTTTCCGATGCTGGACATGAGGCAAAGGTTGCGGGTTGGAGCGGGTAAATCAAGCGCGGACATCAACGATCTGGCCCTTGAAAATCTCAAGGGCCTTCTGAATCAGCGCGTCGTTTTTGAAGTCCTCCTTGCTGAATTTGACGGGGGCGGGTGTTTCGCGACGCGCGGGGGCCGGAGCGGCGGAGGCGGATTCGGCGCGGTTGAAGGAGGCCGGGGAATGTTCCGGTGCCACCGGTTCCGGCGCGACAGGACGAGGACGGCCGATCGGCGCCTCGGCCTCGATGAAGCGGACGGTCACGCCATCATGACCGAGTTCATGGAGCTTGGTTTGCACGAGGGTGCGGGTCTTCGGATTGTCCACGAGTCCGAGGTGATCGGCGAATTCGGGATCAAAGCCGATGGTCAATGTCTTCTTTTCGAAACTCACCGGATGCGCCTCGATGAGATAGGAGCGGGTGAAGGCGCTGACGCGACCGATGGCTTCGAGGATGCCGGACCAGAGTGATTCGAGACTGCCGCCGGGCGTATGGGCGGGCGTGGATTCCTCGCGGATCGGCGTGACTTCCGGAGGAGGAGCCGGGGTGCCGGCGGAATGGGCGCGCGGAGTTGCAGGGATCTCGGATTGGGAGGTCTGGCGATGCGCGGAGGCCGTTGACGGCCGGATTGCGGGGGTATGGATGGAGGGGGAGGTGTCCTCGGAGTCGGAGCGGAGTTGCTGAAGACGCTGGAGGACGGTGTCGATGCTGACGGTGTTGCGGGCCTGGATGGCCTTGAGGAGGGTGACTTCGACCCAGATCCGCCTGGAGGCGGCGTCGCGGAGCCGGCTTTCACCTTCGGTCAGCACTTCCATGATTCGGGTCAGGGCATCCGCGTCGAGCCGCGAGGCGTCCTCCTTAAGGCTCGCGAGTTCAGACTCGGAGACCTCCAGAAGGGACGCGTCACCGCCGGACACATGAAAGATGAGGACATTGCGAAAGTGGCCGAGGAGGTCGGAGAGAAGCCGGGCGAGATCTTTTCCGCCGCGGGACAGATCGTTGAGGCTTCGCAGAGTCGCATCGGTGTCGCCCGCAATGAGATGGCGCGCGAGATCGAGGATCTGGCCTTGGGCGGTGAGGCCGAACATCGAGAGCACGTCGGCTTCGACTATATTCTCGCCGCAAAAACTGATCAACTGATCGAGAGTGGATTCGGCGTCGCGCATGCCGCCATCGGCGCCGCGGGCGATGGCTTGGAGGGCGGTTTCGTCGATCCGGACCTTTTCCAAGCCGGCGATGTGGGCGAGGTGTTTGACGATCAGGGTGGAAGGGATGCGTCGGAGGTCGAATCGTTGACAGCGGGAGAGGATGGTGGGGAGGACCTTTTCGGGTTCGGTGGTGGCGAACATGAATTTCACATGCGCCGGGGGTTCCTCGAGGGTTTTGAGGAGTGCGTTGAACGCCTCCTTGGTGAGCATGTGAACCTCGTCGATGATGTAGATTTTGAAGCGGGAGGCGGCGGGCGCGTAGCGGGCGGTTTCTCGCAACTCGCGAATTTCCTCGATGCCGCGGTTGCTGGCGCCGTCGATCTCCATCACGTCGAGCGAACGGCCTTCGGTGATTTCCCGGCACCGAGGGTCATCATCCGCGAAGTCCACGTTGGGGCCGTCGGTGCAATTGAGGCATTTGGCGAAGATGCGGGCGAGGGTGGTTTTGCCGGTACCGCGGGGGCCGACGAACAGATAGGCGTGGGCAATGCGGCTCTGGCGGATGGCATTGGCGAGCGTCCGGGTGACGTGTTCCTGGCCGACGACGTCGGCGAACCGCTGGGGGCGGTATTTGCGCGCGATGACCTGGTAAGACATGGGCGGTCCGCTGGGTTGAGGTTGACGACTGATCCGCCGCGCGGCCGGGGCTTCGGTGGGAAACCACGGGGCGTTGACGCGCGGCCGGGAAATAAAGTGCCAGGGTGACCACGGCGGATGCGGAGCAAACTACCGTTGCTGCCTTCCGGCCCTGGCGGGGTTCGTAAGTCCACATTCCATGGGCCCTGGCAAAAACCGCCGCCAACATACGCGCCGGGTCCTCAAGGCATCAAGCCCTATCCGACCGGAAAAAAGGCGCGCGTGGCGTTGCGTGAAGCGGATCGCTCTGGAATGCTCCGGCCGTGAAGTTGGGGACTCCCATTCACGATCTGCGCCTGGTTGGCAGGATCGAGGCAATTTCATTTCTGGCGCTGTTGTTCGTCGCCATGCCGCTGAAGTATCTGGCCGATCTGCCATTGGCGGTGAAGGTGGTTGGCTGGGTTCACGGGGTTTTGTTCATCCTTTTTTGTCTGGCGTTGGCGAGGGCGAAGTATGCCACCCGTCTGCGGGCCGGTGTCGCGGCGATGGCATTTGTGGCCGCGCTGCTTCCGTTCGGTCCGTTTGTGATTGACCGCCGATTGCGGGAGTTTGAGATGGCGACGACCGAGGCGGAACGGTAAGCGGCAGCCGCGTGCGGGAAGCGCTTACAAGATCGCGGCGTCATCGGAGGATTGAGCCGGGCTGCCGACGGTCTCGGAGAGAATGCCGGAACGCTTGTGACCGGCGGGGGTTTCTGTTCATCCCCCAAGTTGCAATCGTTCGTCCTTTTCCAGCATCCCGGTCAGGAACGGCCATTGGACGTCGTTCATCGAGTTGAAGGCCTGGAGATAGACGGCCACCTTTTCGGGTTCGTGGTTCGAGAGGAGTTGATTGACGGCCTGCCGCAGTTTGTCTTCATCGATGGTCTCCGGCAGGTCTTCGACGGCGCCGTTCTCGTGCTTGATGCCAAGCGAATCGAGGAATTCGGTGAGCATGGCGGCCTGGCTTTTCATGAGCCAGATGCGGAGGAGGTTGCCTGCCAGTTCGTCGTGCCGCGGTTTGCTCAATTGGGCGATCATGTCGGCATGGCGTTCCGGGCGCGGCTTGCGCTCGAGAAAGACGGGGCGCAGCTTCCGCGCCTCGGCGAGGGAACTCATCGTGCCGCGATAGCGCTGTTTGTCGATGGACTCGATCTGTTGGAGGATGTGGTCGGCGAGAGCGGGGGACATGAACCCGATGATTTCGTGGGCGGTCATCATACTGAGGAAACTGCGTCAGTCGTTTTGTGCGCGTCCTTCCGCGGGGCCGGTCACCGTGGTAAGGGCGACCCGATTGCGGGAGGCGAGTTTCTCCACCTCGGTCTGTTCGAGCAACAAAGTTTTGCCGGCTTCGACGGCCAGGCCGGCGATGCGGGCCTCGACGCAGATCTGGATGGTTTTCGGGCCGATGCAGGGGATGTCGAACCGCATGTCGTGCTTCGATTTGGCAACCTTCACGGCGACGGCTCCACCCGCCTTGCCGGCAAGCTGGCCCCCGCGCAAGAGACAGGCGTCAGTGCCTTCGAATCCTTCGACGGCCAGGACGGCGCCGTTGCGGACAACGACGCTCTGGCCGATTTCAAGACGGGAGACTTCCTTGGCGATGCGATGGCCGAAGCCGACATCGGCCCGCTGTTCGTCGGAGAGGCGCGGACCCACGGCATAATCGGAGCCCGGCATGAGGGGTTCGAGCCATGGGGTGGCCTCGATGAGTTCCACGCCCTCCTTCATCAATTCGTCCGCGATGGCGCCGAAGATGGTGTGGGCATTTTTTTCCTTCAGGCGGAGCAGCAGGGACATCGCGCGCAGGTCAGGACGGAGATCGAAGAGGTTTCTCGGGGCGATCTGGCCGACCATGACGCAGTGTTGGACGCCTCGATCCTTGAAGGAGCGGATCATTTTGGAGAGTTGGCCGACCTTGAGCCAGATCAGTTCGTCCACGAGAGGGGCGAGGGCGGGATCGGTTTCGCTTTCGAAACCCACCGCGACGAGTTGTTTGACGCCCATGGCTCTGGCCTGGCGGGCGAACAGGAGGGGCAGGGAGCGATTGCCGGCGATCAAGCCGAGGGTTTCAACGGCGGTTGTCACGGCAGGCAACCATATCGGGGAGGGAAGCCTTGGCAACCGGATACTCCTTGTGCAGGTGGCGGTGAGGGCGGTGTGGATGGCTCCCTGGTTGTATGGCCTCCGATGTGCTTAACCCCCTGCCGGGCCGCTTAGAGCCCCGGTAGTGCGTGATAAATCAACGGATTGCGGATTACACACCAACTTTCAAGACATGCAACTGACACAAGCCAGTTCCAAAGCGGGATCCTGGGATGACTTTTTCCAGGCGATTCCCGACGGGGTTCTGATTCTCACTGAAGGGGGTACGATTCAGGGAGCGAACGAAGCCGCGGCGAAGCTGTTCGAAGCCCGGGACGGCCGGCTCCTGGAGGGCACTCAATTGTCCGACTGGGTGGTGCCGGCTTCGGTGGACGGAACCGGCGAAGGGGCGCTCCGTGAGATGCAAGCACGTGCCGGGGGACGATGGCTCGAAATGGTATCGGCCGCCGCGGGGTCGAGCGGGGAAAACTGCACCAATCGGGTGGTGGTTCTCCGGGACATTACGCGGCGCAAGCGCGCAATGGAGCAGCGTCTGCAGGCGGAGAAGATGGATAGCATTGGACGACTCTCCGGAACCATCGCGCACAATTTCAATAATCTGCTGACGGTCATCACCAGTTATGCGGGGCTGGCCCGTGACAGCCTTGTGCCGGCGGATCCAGTGCGTCGATTCGTCGAGGAGATCAGCAAGGCGACTGATCGCGCGGTGGACGTGACCCGGCAGTTGTCAATGTTCTCCCGCCAACAGGCGGCGGCGCCGCAGGTGTTTTGTCTGAACGAAATGCTCGTGAGCCTGGCGGACACGCTGAAGCCGTTGATTGGTGACCGCGTGGCCATGTCGCTTCAAACGAGCGCGGGGCGCGCGTTGGTAAGGGCAAACTCCGGCCTGTGGGAGCAAGCGCTGGTAAACCTGGCCATGAATGCGCGCGATGCCATGCCGGATGGAGGCTGTCTGACAATCTCAACAGTCCAGGTTGAGATCGGAACGGAGGAGGCCTCACGCCGTGGCGATTTGCTGCCGGGCTCGTACATCCGGCTGGAAGTTCGTGACAGCGGCACTGGAATGGCGCCTGAAGTCAAACAGCACCTCTTCGAGCCCTTTTTTACGACGAAGGGCCGCGGCAAGGGACTTGGCCTGGGATTGGTGACGGTGTACGGCACGGTCCAGCAGAGTGGTGGCGCCATCGACGTGCAGAGCGAACCAGGCAAAGGCACCTCCATTTCCATGCTTCTGCCCCGGGCGGAACAAATCGATGATCGGCCGGCGGGGGATTGGACCGGGAGCGGCAAACCCGCGGCGGAGGCGGTCGCGCTTCGCGTTTTCGACGGCCAAGCCATCGCGAATGAGACGGTGCTGGTGGTCGATGACGAACCGGAACTCAGGGAACTGGCGGCGATGACACTGCGAAATCAGGGTTATACGGTTTTGGTAGCCGCGAACGGTGAGGAGGCCCTTCTGGTTTCGAGGGAACATGATGGCAGTCCCATCCACCTGCTTTTGACGGATGCGATCATGCCCCAAATGGGAGGTCAGCAACTTCTCAAGCGCCTTCAGCAGGACCATCCAGACCTTCGATCTCTCTTCATCTCCGGATACACCAACGAGAGTCTGGTGTGGCAGGGAGAGTTGGCCGGTGCTGTCGAGTTTCTTCAGAAGCCTTTCACACCCAAGGGGCTGATCCGCAGGGTGCGCGAGGTCCTCGAAGCGGACATCTAAGAGGGTCCGCTTTGGGATGATGGCTCTCGGTGGTTCCGGGAATCTGTCCCACCGGACCGTCCGCAGCTCAAGGTCCGTCCGCGATCTGAAGGGCCTTTCCGCCAACGGATTGCTCGTATCGGATCCCTTGATGTGGAGACACGCTCCAACGAACGAGGGTCGCATGCCGATAATGATGGTAATGAACAGCCATGAGGCTAAACGGAGGGGGTGGTTCGAACTGCCGCGCCCAAGCCGGCTCTACTGGAGGGGTTGCCTGGCAGTG
>DATKEE010000226.1:0-4962 GCA_035544555.1 Candidatus Methylomirabilota bacterium | reverse complement strand
GTGTCTGACACATCATGAACGTGACGTCGCAGACCCCTTCCCATGAAGATTCTCTGTCCGGGTTCCAGCCCGACCCAGCCTCGCCGCACCCGGTGCCGGTTCAGCAGGCGCTGTTCGTCGCGCGTCGTTTGCAGGAGCGGGCGTCCACCCTGCAAACGGCGGCGGAACGGCGCCAGCAGGCGGAGCTGGACCGCCTGTTGCAGAATCCGGAGGACAAGGTGACGCTCGTGCGGATGACCGACCAGGCCTTTCGCTCGCGGTCCGCCCATCGCATCGCCGATCAATTCATTCACATCCTCGACGTTCAGGGGATTCCCCGCTTCTTCAGTCCACTTCAACGCACTTTGCTTCGTGGGTTTCAGACCTTTGGCGGTTACGCGCCCGGGGTGGCGGTGCCGCTGGTCAGGGATCGCATGCAGCAAGAGACGGCGAATGTCATCCTGCCGGGCGAACGCGAGATGCTCGCGCCCTTTCTGGTCCGGCGCCGCGAACAGGGCATCCGGATGAACGTCAATTACCTGGGCGAGGCAATCCTGGGGGAGGCGGAGTCCGAGCGCCGCCTGCAGGCCTATCTGCAAGCCCTTCAGTGGCCGGAGATCGAGGTGGTGTCAGTCAAGATTTCCACGTTGTATTCCCGGATTTCCCCGCTGGCGCGCGGCCACACGATCGCGACATTGTGCGACCGGCTGGAGTTGCTGTATCGCGAAGCCGCGCGGATGCGGTTCACGCGGACGGACGGTTCGCAGGTTCCCAAATTCGTGTATCTCGACATGGAGGAGTATCGCGACCTGAGCCTGACGGCGGAGGTGTTCATGCGGACGCTGGATCGAAAGGGGCTGGAACAGGCGCGCGCCGGAATCGCCTTGCAGGCCTACGTTCCGGACTCGTTCGCCACGCAACAACGCATCAACGTCTGGGCGCGAAACCGGGTGGCCCGCGGCGATGCGCCGGTGACCCTCCGCATCGTCAAGGGCGCCAACCTCGAAATGGAACGCGTCGAAGCCTCGGTGAAGGGTTGGCCGCAGGCGCCGTTCAAGACCAAGCTCGGGACGGACGCCAACTACAAGCGGATGCTCCACGAGGGAATGAAGCCGGAGAACCTGCCGGCCGTGCGGCTGGGCGTCGCGTCGCACAACCTGTTCGATCTCGCGTATGGTTACGCGCTCGCGTTGGCCGCGGGGAAACTGGATGCCGTGCAGTTCGAGATGTTGGAAGGGATGGCCAACCACCAACGCCGGGCGTTGTTCGAGCTGGCGCGGAACATCCTGCTCTACGCGCCGGCCTGCCGGAAGGAGGACTTCATCCATGCCATCGGCTATCTCATCCGCCGCCTCGACGAGAACACCGGGCCGGACAATTTCCTGCGTCACGCCTTCAAACTGGAGGTGGATGGCGCGGACTGGCGCCGGCTCGAACAGGCCTTCCTCGAGTCGTTCGTGCTCCTGCCGCAGCTCCAGGAAACTCCGCGAAGAACGCAGGATCGGCGGTTGCCGCCGCCCCATGTCCATCCCGTTGCCCGCGGCTGGCAGGAGTTTGTGAACGAGCCGGACACGGACTTTTCACTGCCTCATCACAGCGAGTGGGCGGAAGGCATTGTGGCCCGATGGAAACCGCGCTGCGACGCGAACGCGCCCATGATCCCTCTCGTCATCGCGGGAGTGGAGGAGAATCCCGAAGACCGGTCCTCCACGCTCCGCGAGTGTCGCGATCCGTCCCGTCCCGGCGTGGTCGTGGGCCGGTATCGGGAGGCGACGGAAGCGGACGCGGACCGTGCGGTGGAATGCGCGAGGCGCGATCCCGATGGCTGGCGGTCCATGGACGGGCATGAACGGTTTGAAGTCCTGGGGAACGTGGCCCGGGAAATCCGCCGGACGCGGGCGGATTTGATCGGCGCGGCAATGGCCGAGGGCGGCAAGACGATATTGGAATCGGATCCGGAGGTTTCCGAGGCGGTGGATTTCGTGGAGTTCTATCGTGATACCGCGCGATGGTGGCGGGAAAGGCCCGCGTTGCGCGCGCGACCGAAGGGAGTCGTGGTCGTCGTGCCGCCCTGGAATTTTCCCATTGCCATTCCTTGCGGCGGCGTGGCGGCGGCGCTGGCGGCGGGCAACACGGTGATTCTGAAACCGGCGTCGGACGCGGTGCTGGTGGCGTGGGAGCTGTGCCGGTGTTTCTGGCGCGCGGGGGTTTCGAAGTCGGCGCTTCAGTTTGTTCCCGGTCCGGGCAGCGGGGCGGGCCGGCGGCTGGTGTCGAACGATTGCGTGGATGCGGTGATCCTGACCGGAGGGACGGCGACGGCGCTGGCAATGTTGCGGGAGCGACCGGAGATGAATCTCTGCGCCGAGACGGGCGGGAAGAACGCGACGATTGTGACGGCGCTGTCAGATCGTGACCAGGTGATCAAACATGTCCTCCACTCCGCGTTCAGTCACGGGGGTCAGAAATGTTCGGCCACGTCGCTTCTGTTGCTGGAAGCCGAGGTGTATGACGATCCGAATTTCAAACGGGCCTTGTGCGACGCCGTGGAAAGTCTGCCGGTGGGCTCCGCGTGGGACCTGGAGAACACGATGGGCCCGTTGATCCGTCCGCCGTCCGGCGATCTGGAGAACGCACTCAAGGTGCTCGAGCCGGGCGAGGAATGGGCGGTGATGCCGCGAAACCTCGCGGGCAATCCGCATCTGTGGTCGCCCGGCGTGAAGTGGGGGGTTCAACCCGGAAGTGACACGCACATGACCGAATTCTTCGGACCGGTGCTGGGCGTGATGCGCTTCGGGAAACTGCCGGAGGCGGTCGAGCATGTGAACCAGACCGGATACGGCCTGACGTCCGGCTTGGAAAGTCTGGACGATCGCGAGCAGTCGTTCTGGCGCGAGCACATCGAGGCGGGCAATCTCTACATCAACCGCCCCACGACCGGCGCGGTGGTGCTTCGCCAGCCGTTTGGAGGATTCGGCAAATCGTCCGTTGGACCGGGAATCAAGGTGGGCAGTCCGAATTACGTGACTCAGTTCATGGACTTCGAGGACCGCGATGCGCCGGGGGAGCGGCCCGCGGAGACGGTCGCCAATCCGAATGTGGCGGAGTTGATGGACCGGTTGCTGGGGGCTGAGGAGGCCGTGGTGGAGACGAAGGAGGGACTGTCGTTCGGTGAATGGGTCGAACGTCTGGCTCAGGCGGTGGCCAGCCAGGAGCGGAGTCTCGAGGAGGAGTTCGGAAGGACGCACGACCACTTTTTGTTGATCGGCCAGGACAACCTGCGCCGGTACCGGGTCATTTCGCCCATTCACGTGCGGCTGCATGCGGAGGATGGCCCCTTCGAGTTGTTTGCCCGGGTGTGCGCGGCGCGGATCGCGGGCTGCCGGGTCACCTTGAGCGTTCCTCCCGGGGTTCATCCCGAATGGGTGAAGCTGCTGGAGCGCGTCACGGAGTCCTGGGCCGGGTGGATCGAGGTCGTCGAGGAAACGGACGAGGAACTGGCGGAATCGATTCGTGCCGGGCGGATCGGGCGCGTCCGGTATGCGGTGCCGGATCGCGTGTCCGCCGTCGTGCGGCGCGCCGCGGCGGAGACCGGCTCCTGGATCGCATGCGCGCCGGTGCTGAGGGAGGGACGGCTGGAACTGCTGAACAACATTCGCGAGCAGAGCGTGAGCGCCGATTATCATCGCTATGGCAATCTGGGGGACCGGCTTCTGGAGGAACGATCCGACACCTTGTAACCGGGGACGGAAGCGAGCGTCGAGGGATCCAGACAGGGTAAAAACCGTCAATTGTGGAGACTGACCTCTTGGGAAGGCGCCTTGCGGAGGGGGGCGCGTTTGGTAGGGTGCGGGCATGACGTTTGTGGAATCGTTCAATGCGCTGCCGTTGCGGGACTGGGTGGATCGTTCCCTGGCCGCCACCGGCCCGGAGGTCGAGCGCAGTTTGAGCAAATCAACGCTGACGCTGGCGGACTTTGCGAATCTCATTTCTCCGGCGGCGAGCGAATGGCTGGAGGTATTGTGCCGGAGGTCGCAGCGGACGACACGCCAACGGTTCGGACGGGTGATCCGGTTGTTTGCCCCGCTGTATCTCTCCAATGAATGCATCAACAACTGCAAGTATTGCGGCTTCTCACGGGACAACCCGATTCTACGGGTGACGTTGACCGAGGACGAGGTCGTCCGGGAGGCGCGGGCGCTGTCGGCGCAGGGCTTCCGCAATCTGCTGCTGGTGGCGGGGGAACATCCGAAGTTCGTTTCGGGCGGTTACCTCGAGTCGTGCGTGCGGGCGTTGCGCGGGGAGGTGCCGGGCGTGTCGCTGGAGGTGGGGCCGATGGAGACGGCCGAGTATCGCCCGCTGGTGAACGCGGGCGCGGAGGGCCTGGTCGTGTATCAGGAAACTTATGATCGGGAGGTTTACGGGCGGATGCACACGGCGGGGCCGAAACGCGATTTTGACTGGCGGATGGAGACCGCGGAGCGCGCTTATGCGGCGGGGTTCCGGCGCCTGGGGATCGGCGCGTTGTTTGGCCTGAGCGACTGGCGGATCGAGGCGCTGAGTCTGGCGGCGCACGCGGAGCATCTGCTGCGTCATTGCTGGAAGGCGCAGGTGACGATCTCGCTGCCGCGATTGCGTCCGTGCGCGGGGGAGTTCGAACCCTTGACCCAATTGAGCGACCGGGAACTGGTTCAATTGGTGTGCGCGTTCCGGTTATTCCTGCCGGACGTCGGGCTGGTGCTCTCCACGCGCGAGCCGGCGCCCCTGCGGGATGGCCTGATGCCGTTGGGAATCACACTCGTCAGCGCCGGCAGTCACACCGAGCCCGGCGGTTACACGGGGGCGGGCAGGGAGAAGATTCACCGGACGCAACGCGGCCGGATCGTGGAACTGGCATCGGGCGCAAGCGAATGGGCGCCGGTGGATCACCGGGCCACGAACGCGACCGGACAGTTTGATATCGCCGACGGGCGTTCGCCGGGCGAG
>DATKEE010000225.1:0-8766 GCA_035544555.1 Candidatus Methylomirabilota bacterium | reverse complement strand
GATGGCGGAGTGGGAGGCCAGGTGGGTCCATCCGACGAGAACGATGAGGGGCGGAACCAGCCAGGGCCGCCAGTCCCGGGAAAGGAGACAGGAAATTGCGATGAGGAACGAAAGGGCGTACAGGGGAGGCAGCGAAACCGGAAAGCAGTCGGCAATGACAAGCCCGGTGACGTACAGAATCAGAATGGGGACGAACGGACGTTTCATCACCTCCTCCTTGCAAACCGGCGCGCCGGGTGGCCGTGTGGCTTTGACGCCGCCGGCTCTTCAAATACGCCGCAGGACGATTTCTGGCGAGCGATTTCGACGATTGAGAATCCAGCGAAGGATGAGGAGTCCGATGGCGGCGCCGAAGGAATCGAGCAGAACATCCCAGACGCTGCCTTGCCGTGAGGAGATGAAATGTTGGTGGGATTCGTCGGAGATGGCGTAGAGCGTGGCGATGGACCAGGCGGCCACGGCAAGGGACCATCGCCATGTCTGGGGGCGGGAGCGCACGGGTCGGGCGAGAACGCGCCAGGCGAGCCAGGCGAGGATGGCGTATTCGACGATGTGCGCGGTTTTACGCACGACCAACTGGACATTGCGGATGGTCCGGGTTGAGACGTCGGGGTCGAACCATCGAAGGATGGGGCCGATGAAGCGGGAAGTCTGACGGGAGGACATCAGGTCGGTGGAAGCGCCGAAGATGAGAACCATCCAGAGGACCAATGGGAGCCAGTATTTCAAGAGGACGAGGCGGTCAGGCACACCCGATGTAAGCCGTGAGGAGGACGGGGAGGCAATCTCAAATCATCGAATGCGGAGCCGCCTTTGCAATTGCTTATGGGAGGAATCTTTGGCAATGAACACACCTTGCTATGAAGAAGAATCGTATTGTATGGGCGCTCGGTATTCTCCTGACGGCCGGTTTGTCGGCGGCGGTTGGGGCGGGCGCGGAGACGGCTCCGGATCCCGGCCTGATTGTCCGGGTTCAGTTTGCGGGCACAGCCGCGTTGAAGGATGAGCCCGCGGCGGAGACGTTTCGGAATGTGTGGGCCTATCCTGGATTGTCGAGGGACGAGGGCCGGAACATTCTTGCGACGCCTGAACTTTGGGGACGGCTCTTGGACAAGGCGGCGCGCGCGCCCCAGAAGCTTTTTCGGCAGAACCAGGGGGACCAATCGGCGCTCGTTCGACCGATGATGGAGGACTGGCTGACGCGGGAATCATTCGCTGAACTGCGTGGGCAAGGGGAGGAGTCGCCTCAGTTTGTATTGGGGGTTCGGCTTCCCGATGAAAGGGCGCGTCTGTGGGAAACGAACCTTTGGCAGATGCTGGGGGCCTGGGGGGTGGAGTCGCCCCGGCGGCAATCGATGGGAGGAGTGGATGTCTGGGAATTCGAGGGACCCGGTGCCGGGCTGACGTGGCGGCTGGGGCGGACCGGGGGATGGACTTTTCTTGGAGTGGGACATTCGCGGGCCGGGCGCTATGAGGAATTGCTGGGTGGGACCCGGCGATCCGGGCATCCGGTGACCCAAGGGACCGATCACTGGCTTTCAATCGATCTCAACTGGCAACGGATCACCAACACGCTGCCGATTGACTGGCCCGCGAATGTTTCTTACGCGGGGTTGAGGATGACGGGAGACGGCGATAATTTGCGGACCGAAGGCCGGTTGATCGCCTTCCGTTCCGTGAGATGGGATCCGGCGCCCTGGACACCGCCAACCAACACGATTCGCGATCCGCTCATCAGCTTCAACGCGTCGCGGCATCTCGATCACTGGGTGGGATTGCCGAAGGGACTTCGGGAATTGCCGGTGGACCCGCTGAAGGGCCAGCTCTTCGGCTGGGCATTGTCGATTGCGCCATTGCAGTCGTTCGCGGCGATTCCGGTCCACGACGCGAAGTCCGTGTTTGAGCGGAACGCGCATGCGTTGATGGAGCGATACAATCCTGTATTGTCGTCAAATCGCTGGGGGGAATTGGTTCGGAGTACCAACCGGGCGGAGCTGTATTGGCGCGGGATGCCTTTTGTGGCACCGACGCTGAAGCCGCTCAAGGAGCCTGCCGGGGAGTATCTGGAGGCGGGGTTGTTCGCCCAGTTTCCCGCCACGAATGATCCGCCGGCCGCGTTGTTCGATCAGTTTCTGGGACGGGACGAGGTGGCTTACTACGGCTGGGAGATCACCCAGGAGCGGATCAAACACTGGTCCCAACTTGATTCGCTGCTGCCCTTGCTCGAGACGGTGAAGCGGGGGGCGGATCCCGAACAAGTCGCCCGTTTGCGCGAGCAGGGGAAGGCAAGAAGGACACCGGCCGCAACTAGAACGCAGAAGTCAGCCGCGGCGTCAGAGGCCCCGCCGGCGCCAACCAACGCTGTCATGGAGAATGCCTCCGCCCGGCCCGCGCGCGATTGGCTGGTGGGCATCAGCTCGCTGCTGGGCAATACCATCACCGAGCTGACGGTGGCGTCGCCGAACGAACTGAGGCTGGTTCGCAGGTCCCCCGTTGGCGCGACCGGATTTGAGCTGGTGATGTTGAGCCGGTGGCTGGACCACGAGGAATTTCCGCTGTGTGGATATCAATTGCCGGGTTCCGGGGGCGGGGTCTCCGGACAAGGCGGCTCCACTCCATGAACGGCGGCGGGCTCAAGCTGGGCGTCAACATCGATCACGTCGCCACCCTACGCGAGGCTCGTTACCGCGGCCTGGACCGGGGCGAACCCGATCCCGTGGAGGCGGCCCTTCTCTGCGAAGCGGCGGGTGCCCATGGTATTACGGCGCATCTGCGGGAGGATCGACGCCACATTCAGGATCGCGACATTCATCTGTTGCGCCGGACCCTCAAGACGCGGTTGAACCTGGAGATGGCGAACACGCCTGAGATTCTGGAAATCGCGCTGGAAGTTCGACCCGCCTTTGTGTGTCTGGTGCCGGAGCGGCGGCTCGAGGTGACGACCGAGGGAGGGCTTGACGTGGCGGGACAGGAGAAGGCGCTGTCGGAGACGCGTCGCAAGCTGAACGACGCCGGGATCGAGGTGAGTCTCTTCATTGCGCCGGACCTGGCGCAGATCGAGGCGGCGGCGCGGGTGGGGGCGCAGTTGATCGAGTTGCACACGGGCGCGTTCGCCGAACAGTTCGAGTCAGACGCGAGCCGCGAGGGAGAATTGCAACGCTTGATCGACGGGGCGCGGCAGGCCCACGAACTGGGACTCCGTGTCAATGCGGGGCATGGATTGAACTACCGCAATCTGCCCGTCCTCCATCGTGCGCCGCATCTCGAGGAATTGAACATCGGACACAGCATAGTGAGCCGGGCGGTGGTGGCGGGGATGAGCGCGGCGGTGAAAGAGATGCTGGCGTTGATGAGGGATTATCGGGGGTGAGGTGACCCTCAGTGGGCGGTGCGCTCGCGGTAAGCGAAGTCTTCGGGGAATCGGTCGTGGAGTTCGGTCCAGAGCATCTGGAGGTTTTGTTCATCTTCAGGCATCACCGTGCCGCTGTAATGGTAAGTCTGGGCGGAGAGGAGTTGAGCGATCTTGACCAG
Organism: Candidatus Methylomirabilota bacterium; assembly: GCA_035544555.1. Classification (GTDB taxonomy): domain Bacteria; phylum Verrucomicrobiota; class Verrucomicrobiia; order Limisphaerales; family DATKEE01; genus DATKEE01. The sequence continues at coordinate 5,235 of DATKEE010000225.1, read as the reverse complement.
GGCCTGCGGGTCCCTGGAATCAAACGGCAGGTTCCAAATGCCGGTTTTCGAGTTGGCCATTCGCACCCACACTGTCCTCGAATCCGCGAGGAATCCCAGTTCCAAGGCCGCTGCCGGAATCTCCAGCGGAGGGGTTAATGGCTCCCCTCCGGCGGCACTCCAGATTTGAAGCCGTTTGTCTCGATCCACGGTCGTCACCCAGAGTCCCGTTGGATCGAAGGCCCCGCGCCGGACCTGTTCGGCATGGCGCAAGGGAGGGGCGAGCATGCGACCGGTCCGAAAGTCCCAGAGGATGGCCGTGAAATCTTCACTACATGTCAGCAGGCGCCTCTCATCAGGACTGAAGGTTGCATGCAGCACTCCATCCGCGTGCAGCAATTCCGGGCCAATTGGATTGAGGGTGGCGGCCTCCCATACCTGGGCGGATTCGGGACTGTCAAGCGGGGAGGTTCTCGCCGTGACCACATACGCATCCGAGGGGCTGAATTCCACATGTTCGATGTCCGTCGAAAGCCGCACCGGCCCGAGGGGCTTTTCGTCAGGAGAGAGAAAGTTCCACAAAAGCAGGTCCCTTTTTCCCTGGACCAGTGCCACCTGGTCGCCCCGGTGGTTCATGGTGACTTTCGTGAGTTCGGATCCTTCGAAGGTCCGGCTGGATTTTACCCTGCCGGCCCGCACCTCCCATAGCGAGGCTTTGTTGCCTGAAAACGCAAGCAAGTGCTGACCGTCGGAAGTAATCAGTGCCGTGGACAAGTCCGAATCGCGGACTGGTTCTCCCAGCGTTTGCCCCGTCCGCGTGTCCAACACCACTGCCGCGAAGGATTCCCCGTCGGCCGTCTCATGATGAATCAACACGTGGCGGCCATCCGGCGTCAGGATGGGAGGCACGGCCAGCCGGGCGGGGATGGCGAATTCAGAAAGTGTTTGATTCGAGAGGGCATCGCGGACTTGCGCGTGCCCCTCCGGGTTGTAGGCAAACAGCAGTTGTCCATCCTGGCTCACACTGGCCGGGGAATAGTCCACCTTGGACCCGGTTGGTCGCAAGTTCCAGACGCGAACCGAACCGCCCGCGCATATTGTGGCCAGATGGTGTCCGTCCGGACTGAACCGTACCGTGATCACCTTGGCTGCATGGCGCAAGGGTGGAGTCAGGGGAACCCCGGTCCGCGCATCCCACCGATAAGCCAGGTTGTCATGGCAGGCCGTGGCCAGAATGTTTCCATCGGGACTCAATTCGGCTCCACTCACAGCGGCGGGATGGCGTATCGGAGGGATGAGGGCGCGTCCCGTCTCCACGTCGAAAATGCGGGCGGTCTTGTCGTAACTTGAGGTGGCCAGTCGCTGGTCGTCACGGCTGAAGCCCACGGAATAAACCCAGGAATCGTGGTCGGTGATGCGACGGATTTCGCGGCCCGTGTCGGCATCATGGAGGATGACAGTGGCGTCGTCCGTGCCGGCCGTGGCGATCATCGTGCCGTCATGGCTCCAGGCCACATCAAAGACAAACCCTCGATGACTGGTGAACTGGTGGACGATGGCTCCGGTTTCCAGGTGGTTGACCACCACCGAATTGGTGTGCAGGAACGTGGTCACGACGAGTGAGTTGTCCGGACTGAGGGCCGCCGATGCCACACTGGCACCATGGTCTATCTGATGGATGAGTTTCCCGGTATTGACCTCATACAGCCGGACCTGATTGGCGTTTCCGGCGTACATCACGAGCGATCCGTCCGCGCTGAGTTGGTAACTGGCGAGTGTATGATCGGCTGGAATCGGTTGATGATAGACGAGCCCATCCAGCCTTCCATCGCTCAGCCGGCGAAAACCCGCCCGGCCCTCGTGATCGGGAATCAACAGGGCTGCGCCATCCGGGCTGAAAGCGAGGTCGCGGAATTCCTGCAATCCGAGAAACGTCTGGATGAGCCGGGGCGAGTGTCGCATGGCCGCGCCGATGCGAAGTCGATGGGTGCGCTCGCGCAGAGGATTGCCCTCGTCCAGGGTCAGTGCGGCGGCGAACCAGGGGAGTGAACCGAGAAAGTCACCGTCCTCCATGGCGCGGGTGCCGTAGGCCTCGAAGCCGCCCACCTGCCGCTGGCGTTCTTCCGCGGCGTGGCTCTGCTCGCGGAGATACACCCAGTAACCCGATCCCGCCACCACAAGTGCCAACAGGCTGAATACCGCGTAGCGCCTGACCCTGGCCAGGAGGCGTTGCAGGTCGCGAAGCCGCCTGACCGAGCGGCCGGCCTGCAATCGCTGGAGATCCTCGTGCAACTGTCGGGCGGAGGCGTAACGTTTGCGCTCGTCGTCCTCGCAGGCCTTCAGCACAATTTCGTTCAACTCAAAAATCCCCTCCGCGATCGCCTCCTCGGCGTGCAGCGTCGGCAGTCCCGGAAATTCCGAGAGGGACTGGCCGGTGGACATGAGATACAGCACCTTGCCGAATCCATAGATGTCCCCGGCAGCCGTGCCCCCGCCGGTTTTCGGCATGAAATCCGGACTGCCCACCAAAGTCAGGGTGGATGAGCGGTTGACTTCAGCCACCAGGCCGACGTCGGCCAGCTTGGGCAGGCCGTCCACGAAGATCACATTCGAGGGTTTGACGTCGCGGTGGACGAGGCCCTGGCCGTGAAGGAACTCCAGCGCGTCGGACAGGATGAGGCCGACGCGCAGGCATTCGTCGAATGTCATCCGGCCGCACCGGGCCAATGTGCTTTGCAGTGTCCTCGGAGAATAGGAATCCGGGCGGATGTCCTGCCCGTGTTCCTCGTCGTCCCCCAATTCCATGATGTAGTAGAAGTAACGTTCGGCGTCGTTGCGTCCCACCTGAAGCACGTCCACGAGCCCGGAATGGCGTCTTGAAATCCGCTCGAAATTTTTGAGGCCCTCGTATTCCCGCAAATAGGGGCGCTCCTCCTTGAATCGGTCGCGGAAGACAAACTTCACGGCCCGATAGGTGCCCATGATGTTTCGCGCCAGCCAGACCTCGCCATAGGCACCCTCGCCGATGCAACGCAGGAGCTCGTGATCGGGGATTCGATAGGTGGGACGATCCTTCGTCTCGGCCATAAGCGGTCGAACTATTCCTGTCGGCACGTGATCAGTCTCCTGTTCGGCTGACCGGGGACTACGCGAAAGAGGAAAGCCCACCCGCCTTTCGCCTGTCGAGCCTCGAATTGCGCGGGGTCAGGGGCCGGCCCAGCACGTGGAAGGCGAGTTGGAACGCCGCCGACTCGTCGGCCAGACCATCGGGAAAGAATTCCTCATGGGCGACAAGCCAGGCCGCCAGGCACAGGGCATCCCAACAGCGGATCCGATCGATCACGAAGCGGGTCAGATCCGGACGTTTTCCGTTCGGACGACGCAATCCGCAGAGCCGCCAGAGGAATTCCCGGGGGTGGGATTCGTCGATGGTGCGCGGGAACAGGGTTCCGGTCCGGTGAAACCCGGGGTGCTCAAACCATGCCATGAAGTCCAGAGGCGTGGTCGCGTCCAGAGAGAGCCACAGGATCTCCCGATAGGGCATTTGAAGGAGGAGCGCGGCCGTGCCGGTTGGTGCCTGCTGCCCGCCGCTGTTCGGACCGCAGGGTTCCAACGGCAGGACGCCGGAGTCATCCGGAGAGGGTTCAAATCTCGATATCGATCCCGCCGGATTCAGGCGCACGACTCTCACCGGCAGCATGCATTCGCGCGTTCTGAGATTCCGGATCCAGTTCCGGATCCGTTCCCGGGGCGTCCCGGCGCGGATGGCCAGAACGATGGATTGATGCCCGCTCACGCGAGGGGAAGGCGCGCGGTTGCGGAGAAAGCGGTCCAGTTCCGGGCGCACCTGCCAGGCGGGCATGGGATCAGGCTTCGTCCGATTTCGTTGTCTGGACTGGAGGGTTTGTTGCGTGGAGGCGGATTCCCGTCCGGTCAGGTAGCGCGAGGCGCCGCCCTGGAAATAGGATTCGATCCGCTCGATCACCTTTTCCGCGGTGATCATATCCATGCAGCGGGGCAGTCCCCGGACGACATCCAGACAAAGACGCTGCTTTCGGTCTCCCGGTTCGCCATCGCCGAGGGGCACGGTCCGGCTTCGCCAGCATCCGCCGTGGGCACAGCAGGGAAGCGCGCCAATGGTGTGAAGAACCTGATGTCCTGGATAAGCTTCCCAATGGACCGGCTCGCGACCACCGGCAATCACCACGCACGGACGGAGCGGCGGTCTGGGATTTCGGCTGGAGGGCGTGGGGACCGCGGCGGCCAGGTGCATGAGACTGGTCACGCCACAGACCACGCCTTGCGCTTGATGGACGAGGCGGATCAACTCGCGAACCGTCGTGCGTCCACGCAGATCAATGGCGCCCCGCAGCGCGGGATGATAATCGCCCGCGGCGCCCACCTGAACGAACTGGATTCGGCCGGAAAAGTGATCGACCACCTGCTGGTAGCGGTCCGGATCCCACCACTTGATCGTGATGTCGCGCTTTCCGCCCGCCGCGATCAGCCAGTAGGGAATCTGACGGCCGGCGAACGGACGAATGGGGGAGGGGAGACCGCTTTCCCGTCTGGAGAGATGGATGTCGCCTTTGAACTCCGTGGCGTGAATCTGCAAATTCAGCCGGTCGTTCAGAAAGTCCATGTAACCGTGCAGATTGTGGTAGGGGACCCGGTCGCTCCAGTTGATCAGTGGATAATGACAGTCGATCACCTCCACCCTTGGGCCGTCTTCCTGGAGCGGAGTCAGCCAGGGATTGTTTTCCCAAAGTTCGGGATGCGGAGTGCGGACGTCGGTGAGATACGCGCCGGGGTGGCATCGGTGAAGATCGCGCACCGCGGTGGTCAGCATGAGGGAATCTCCCAGGGGGAGCCGGGTGCGAAGAATGAGTTTTTGCTTGTGTGACATCCTCCTTGATGTGTTCGCCAGACTGCTCCATTGGCGGACTGCCTGGTTGGGCGGCCAATCGCAATCCTCGGTGGGTTCAGACCGCCGGAAAACGTTCGGCGCGCTGTTCTCCGGAGTTCATCCGTTTCCCACTCGGCTGAGCACCCGGGAGGCGGCCGCGGGCCGGGTCGAAGGATTCCGCGACATCCGGGCGGGGACCTTTCGCCAATGCGATGGCCAGGTTTTCACGCGCTCTCCTGGACACGCCTGGGAATAAGGGGAAGCGGGGGTCGGGCTGGTGGATGAGCTGGCGGACGACGACGATGAACTGGATGATGAGGAATAGGAAGACGAGGAATACGCCGGGCGTT
>DATKEE010000224.1:0-6077 GCA_035544555.1 Candidatus Methylomirabilota bacterium | reverse complement strand
CGCGCAGGGCTCCATCGGTCGTCCGCAATGGAAGTTCCACCCGAATTTCGCGATTGATGTTCTTGATCTGTTGCAGGGTGTCCTTGTTGAGTTCCATGATCTTCGCCGCGTCATCCACGTGGCGCATGGCTTCCTCGTAAGAGGTGAGACGTTTCTTTCGAGAGGTGACAGATTTTTTGCTTTTCATGGATTGTCGGGATTGCGGACGGTGCCCGGAAGGTCAAGGGCGATCAGGTTTCGTTTGTCGCGGGCGAACATTCGTCCCGCCGCGACCGCCGGGTGCGCGCGGACGTCAAGGCCGAGCACCTGGGCGCGGTTGAGAATGTTGAATCGTTCGGGGCTGGCGTCGATGTGGAGCAATTCCCCGTTCTCGGCCAGCACCAGGAGGTCGTCGCCGCACAGGGTGACCGTGCCGGCGCCGAGACCCTCATGGCTCCATCGCACGCGGCCCGTGCTCAACTCGACGCAGCGCAACAGCGCGCCGGGCCGGATGTCCTGACGTCCGTGAAACCCGTAGAGAAAGCCGTCGTGATGCACGCTGGTGGCGTAATGATTCGAAAGGCGGTCGTCGGATGACCACACACTTTCCGCTGCATCCTCGCGCAACTGTAGCAGCGCGGCACCGGTATCATAGGTCGAGGAAAGGAAAATCCGGTCCCCGATCACCAGGGGGGTCGCGGCCTGGACCGAGGCGTGAATCGGCGAGCGCCAGGGAAACCTGAACTTCACCGCGCCATCCGCCGGATCGATGGCGACCAGTCCTCCACGGTTGAACATCAGAATCCGCCGCGCCGCGCCAATGGAGGTGGCAACCGGCGATGAATAACCCGCCTCCTCATCGGTGGCCTTCCAGAGCAATTCACCCGAGTTGCGATCGAACGCGACGATGCCCGCGCCTTCCTTGCCTCCGATGGCGAGAATGACCGCGTTGCCTTCGACGAGGGGAGAGCACACCCGTCCGAAGAATCCCTTGGGAGAATCGAAGCGTTGGCGGGTATCCACGCTCCAGAGTTTCGCGCCGGATTCCAGATCCAGGCAGTGCAGCGCTCCGTCCGCGCCATGGGTGTAAACGCGTCCATCCGCAATGGCCGGTGTCGCCCTGGGTCCCGCGTCGAAACCGAAATCATCGCGGTAGTCGGTGTCGTCGCGAAACTCCCAGCGAAGATCCCCGGTCATGGGATCGAGGCATTGGACGACCTCCTCATCCTCGAGGCGGTGGAATGCGATCAGGTGTTCGCCCTGGATCACGGGCCCGCTCCAGCCCTGTCCGACGGGTTTGCGCCACAGCACGACTGGTTCGGATTCGGGCCATTGTGCCGCGAGAGACACATCGGGGGCGGAACCGTTCCGATGCGGACCGAGGAACTGGGGCCAGTCCGCGGCGGTTGCCAGGCAGACAGGGCCTGCAATGGCCGGCAACACGAGCGAGATGGCCAGTGAGTGTCGGCGAAAACGGGTGTGGAGGGCGGGGAGGGTGGGTTGAAATCGGGGATCCTGCATTGGCCGTGGATAGGATTGCAGTCGGGAATCGTGTGGAGCTTTGACGCTTTTTGCGGGTAGTTCAAAGTTTTTTCGAGTTGGTCTTCTGAGGTGTGTTCCACGCCCGCTCGAAAGCGGCGAAGTCGCTCCGCTCCATCGCCGCAGGCCACGACGTCGCCGACTTCGTGTGGGGCTTCAGCGCGGTTGAGAACTGTTCGTGACGCAAACGTAACGAATGCGCCCCGAGTCCGTCACCGGACGCTGGCTTGATTTGGAGCATGGTAATGCGAACCAGATTGGGCGCCGCCGGAATGCTGCTGACCGCCGGAATGGCGTGGGCGGCGGAGGCACCCCTGTCGGAGACCCGCACGGCGCTGGAGCAGTGGGTGACCACGCGACAGTTGATCGCCGAAGAGACGGCCGAATGGGCGACGGAGAAGGAGACGCTGCAACAGACGACCGCCCTTTACGAGCGGGAGCTTCAACGCCTGGACGAACAGTTGTCCGGGACGGAGACGCGAAACACCCAGGCGGAGCGGGAACAGGCGGAACTGGAAGAACGAAAGGAGGAGCTGATGCGTGCCATGAACACACTGACGTCGTCGGTCGCGGAGATGGAGGTCGCGTTGCGAAAGCTGTCCCGGGAATTCCCGCCGGCATTGGTGAACCGGATAGAGCCGTTGATCGCCCGGCTGCCGGAGAATTCCCAGGACACCCGGTTGTCGGCGATCGAGCGCATGCAGACGGTCATCGGCCTGCTCAACGAGGTGGAAAAATTCAACGAGGCGGTGACCCTCGAGACGGAGATCAAGGCGGATCCGGACGGACGCGAGGTTCAAGTGCAGACGCTCTACTTGGGGCTCGGTCAGGCTTTCTTTGTGGACGCGTCCGGCGAATTTGCCGGCATCGGTCTTTCCGGCGACACGGGCTGGGAATGGCAGACCCGGAGCGAACTCTCGCCGCGGATTCGTGAGTTGATCGCCGTTTACGAAAATCGTCAGCCGGCGGACTTCGTCCGCCTGCCGTTGACCGTCCGCTAATGCCCATCCTCATGCGACTATTGATTTCAACAGTGGCGGCCGGATTGGTGGCGCTTTTGCCAATGGGGGTTGAAGGCGCCTCGTTCAGCGAGGTTGCCCGGTCAGCGCGCGCGGACCTGGAGGAGGCGCTGGCGGAGTTGACCCGGGCGCGTCGAGGGATAGCGGACGAAAAGTTGCCTCTCGCGCGCCGGCTCAACGAAGTCGAGCAGGAGGTCGTCTCGCGCCGGCAGGAACTTGAAAGGGCGGAACGTGCGCGCGACAACCAGCTCGTTGATCTGAACGTGCTCAAGGCGGAGGTCAAACGGCGCGAGGACGAGAACCAGTATCTGACCAGTCTGTTGAGCGAATACGCGCGCGTGTTCGAAACGCGTGTCCACATCAGCCAGTTGGACCGTTATCAGCCGCTGATCCGGGAGTCGCTGTCGGCGATTGAAAACCCCGACCTCGCGTCGCCGGCAAGATTCGATCGGCAACTGTCGGTGATTGACGCGTCGCTGGAACGTCTGAACGGCCTGATCGGCGGCGATACATTTGAAGGAAAGGCGCTGTCGCCGGACGGAGTGCTGGAGGAGGGACGGTTCGCGCTGGTGGGTCCGCTGGGATTCTTTGCGAACGGGCGGGGCACCACCGCCGGTCTGGCCAGTCTTCCGGTGAACAGCGCGGAGGCCACGGTGATTGAGATCGGTCAGGCGGCGGCGGCCGGCATCCGGGAGTTGGTGTCAGGCGGAACGGGCGAGGTGCCGGTGGATCCGACGCTGGGTAACGCGCTCAAGCTGGCGGGCACGAAGGATTCGCTGGCCGGACACATTCGCAAGGGCGGTGTGGTGATGGTGCCGATCCTACTGCTGGGGTTCACGGCGTTTGTGGTGGGCATGGTGAAGTGGGCGCAGATATCGCGGATTCGCGAGGCGGCGCCGAAGGAGCTGGAGGTCATTCTGAGCCATCTGCGGCAGGGCGAGCGTTCGAAGGCCTCCGAGTGGGCCGGGCGGATCAAGGGACCGGTGGGGGAGATGTTGAACTCGGCGATCCGCCACGTGGGGGAGAAGAAGGAGTACATCGAGGAGGTCATGTACGAGAAGATGCTGATCACCAAGCCGCGGCTGGAGCGGTTGATGCCGGTGATTGCGCTGACGGCGGCGACGGCTCCGTTGCTGGGGTTGCTGGGGACGGTCACGGGAATGATCAACACGTTCAACATGATCACGGTGTATGGCACGGGCGATCCCAGGACGCTGGCGGGGGGGATTTCGGAGGCGCTGATCACGACCGAGTTCGGGTTGATCGTGGCGGTGCCGGCGCTGTTGCTGCACGCGTTCCTCAATCGCAAGGCGAAGGGGGTGTTGAACAGCATGGAACAAACGACGGTGGCCTTCATCAACGGGGTGCCGGACCCCTCGGAAGAAAGAAGTGAATATGCTGGAAACACATTTTGAACAAATCTGGAGCATCTGGCGTGCGGGCGGCTGGGTGATGATCCCGCTTCTGGCGCTGAGCCTGATGATCTATTGGAACGCCATGCGGCTGCTGTTGTATTTCCGCCGCCGCGCCTTTCACCGCCTCACGGAGGACACCTGGCGCGAATGGGTGAAGCGTCCGGAACAGGGCGAGGGCGAGGTGGGCGACATGATCCGTTACACCCAGGACGGAGCCCGGACGATGGACGACGTGCACGTCCGGTTTGCCGAGGTGGCCGCGTCGAAGCTTCCGGTGATCGACCGGAGGTTGAACTTTCTGAACGTGCTGATCACGGCGGCGCCGTTGCTTGGGTTGCTGGGGACCGTGTTCGGCATGCTGGTCACCTTTCAGGCGCTGGCGCTGGGAGGCGGCGGCCGGGTGACGGACCAGATGGCCGCGGGCATTTCGCAGGCGCTGTTTCCACCCGAGGTCGGCCTCTGCATCGCCCTGCCGGCGTTGATGCTGGCTTACGTCATCAAACGCAAACGCCACGAATACGAGGCCTTTCTCGCCCAGGTCGAGAGTTTCACGGTGCAGGAGTTCAAACGCCGGATTGCCCCGGCGCCAGCACCCGCGTCGTCCACCACAATCGCCCAGCCGGCCATGGCGGCGTCCGCCGGCGCCTGATGCGGCGGAGCGACCATGAAGTATCGCAAAGCACTCACCGAGACGGAGGAGATTTCCGAGATCAACGTGTCGCCGTTGATCGACATGGTGTTCATCCTCCTGATCTTCTTCATTGTGACGACGGTGTTCGTCGAGGAAACCGGCGTGGAGGTGGACAAACCGCAGGCGGCGTCGGCGGCGAGTCTGGACAAGAACAGCATCCTGATTGCGGTGACCGGCAAGGGGCAGATCGTTTATGGCGGACGGGAGATCCGGGTGAGCGACATCCGGCCGCTGGTGCGGCGTTTGACGCAGCGGGAGGAGATGCCCGTGATCATCCAGGTGGATCGCGCGGCCAACGCGGGCGTGGTGGTGCGGGTCATTGATGAATCGAAACTGGGCGGAGCCAGGAATGTCAGTCTGGCGACTTCCATGACTGGCTCGTGATGGCGGCGAGGGACCGGGGCTGACATGCGCAGAATCTACCAGCCACCGCGGTTCTCCGGCGGTCCACTGGGGCCGATTGTGGGGGCGCTGTTGATCACCCTGCTGGTGTTTCTGGTGCTGCCGATCACCCAGATGATATCGAGCCAGGCGCGGAAGGATCCGGTTCTGCGGAGAGTGGACGTGGCGGCTCCACCGCCGCCGCCGCCGGTCATCGAGGAACCGCCGCCACCTCCGCCCGAAGAGAAGCCGGAGGAACCGCCTCCGCAATTGCAGGAACAGCCCCGTCAGCTTGCGTTCGACCAGCTCGACCTGGATCTCGACGCCGGCACCGGGGGTGTGTTTGCGGAGGGCTTTGGGGCGTTCAGTCAGGATGGAGAGGATCTGGGCCAGGCGATCTTCAGTGTGGCCGATCTGGATCGCGCGCCGGAACCGGTGGTGCAGGTGAATCCCGTTTATCCGCGGGAACTGCGCAACGCCGGCGCCGAGGGTTCGGTGGTCGTGGTGTTCGTGGTGAACGAGGACGGACAGGTCGAGGATCCGCGCGTGGAATCCTCGAGCCGCCCGGAGTTTGAGCGTCCGGCGCTGGAGGCGGTGCGGAAATGGAGATTCCGACCGGGGACACGCGAGGGCGAGCCGGTGCGCACGCATCTCCGGCAGCCGTTGCGTTTCCGCGTGGCTACGTGAGCCGGAATGATACTGATTATGATGAATCGATACCTTCAGAGCGGATGTGGGCTGGCCGGCGTGCTGATGCTTGCCTTGTCGGCGGGTTGCGCCGGATCCCCCAAGCACACTGGATCTTCGGGCCATCTGCCGGGGTGGCCGGCGACAGGGTTTGAAGGCGGAACGAACGCGCCCGTGTTGGCGGAAACTGACTCCGCGGACGCGGGGGGCGAATCGCGCGGCGCGGGGACACTGACCGGAGCCGCGCCGGATACGTTTCAGGAGTTCTGGCGGGACCCGGAGTTTGTGAAGCGGTTCATGGGCGGGTATGGTTTTCAGGCGGACATTGAACCGAAGTTTCAGAGTCCGGAAGAAGAGGCCTTTTAC